>DATBUB010000430.1:0-7669 GCA_036516555.1 Bacillaceae bacterium | reverse complement strand
CGTGGGAATTAGTACTGTAATAGGCTCCTTCTATGAGCCATTCAAATTTGATGGTTATATTTTCAGGAAGCGCCTGACGGACATAAAGCTTCCCCAGCTTCCGATGACAACGCCAATCAACAGCATGATGGCACTGACTTCATATACGAATGGGCTGTAATCCAGCGGCTTGATGATCTGATTCGGAATCCTCGCCGAAAGGAAGTCGTGCGCATAGTAATATCCGCCTGCAACGACTGCAATCGGAATCAGCGATCCCAATATCCCCAGCCATATTCCCTCAAGAAGGAAAGGCCAGCGGATAAACCAATTGGTCGCCCCAACGAGTTTCATGATCTCAATTTCCCGCCGTCTGGCAAAAATCGTAATTTTAATTGTGTTTGAAATCAGGAACATGGCTGTGAACAAAAGTCCTATAATCAGGACGAGCCCGATGTTCCGGCTTGTTTTCAATACATTGAACAGGTTTTCGACCTTCTTTTCCCCGTATTCTGCGGATTGAACAAATTCAAATGTGCGGATTTGTTTCGCAACGTGTGGGGTTTCTGTCGGGGTCTTCGTTTTTACGATAAATACGTCGTACAGCGGATTCTGCTGTTCATAGAGCTCCCAATCCTTCCCCATCGTTTTGATGAGGTGATTCAGCTCGTCTTCTTTCGAGGAAAATCGTACTGATTCCACTTGATCCAGACTCTCAATTTTCTTCTTGAGCGCATCCTGGTCTTTCTCCTTGGCAGTCAGCTCGATATGAGTCCTGATTTCCACATCATTTTCCAAATCAGTGGCGAATTTATTCATATTCATCATAATGACGAAGAAAACACCGACCAGCAGCAGCGTCACCGTAACGGCACTTGCTGAAGCGAATGTCATCCAACCGTTGCGGCGCAGACTTTTGAAGCTTTCTCTTAGATGACGCCGAAACGTTCTAGCCTTCATATCCGTATTCCCCCCGTTGTTCATCACGGACAATTTTTCCATTTTCGATGGCGATGACGCGGTGCTTGATTGTGTTGACGATCTCGCGGTTATGCGTAGCCATGATAATGGTTGTGCCCTTTAAATTGATTTCCTCAAGGAGGCTCATGATTTCCCATGATGTTTCAGGATCGAGGTTTCCCGTAGGCTCGTCCGCAATGACCAGCTTCGGGCGATTCACAATCGATCTTGCTATTGAGACGCGCTGCTGTTCTCCACCGGAAAGCTCTGTCGGAAGCATGCGCACTTTATGCTTCAGTCCCACAAGAGAAAGAACTTCCATCACTCTCTTTTTGATTTCCTTCGGGTGCTGCTCAATAACCTCCAGTGCAAATGCGACATTCTCGTAAACCGTCATTGTCGGAAGCAGTTTGAAGTCCTGAAAGACCACACCTACATTCCTGCGCAGGAACGGAACATTTTTATTTTTCATTTTTGCCAGGTCCATTCCGTTCACAATGATTTTTCCGCCTGTCGGTCTTTCTTCCCGGTAAATCATTTTGATGAAAGTTGATTTACCTGCCCCGCTCGGACCAACCACGTAAACAAACTCACCTTGCTTAATGCGGATGTTCAGTCCATTTGCCGCAGCAATACCATTGGCATACTTCTTCGTTACATCCTGCATTTCTATCATACAATCACCTTGCTCCTTTATATCAGCTTTGCCTGTTCTGTGCGCATATGTAAAACCCGTTTGAACGGCAAAAGTTGAAGGCTAATATCTCATACCTCTTATTTTTCGTCATGCTTTTCGATTCTTTGAATTGTAATGGCGAAAGAATATTCAAAAAAACGTCATTCATTGGCGAATCTTGGGCATGAATTTATTATAACATCATAAACTAAGAAGTTAAGGGCTTTTTATATTACATTTTCATTTCAAATCAGCGATTTCGACGATATTTTTTCCCAAAATCTTTAGGAATTAAGTTTTAGGCCATTAGAACTCATTTGTTTGAAAATTTTTTCAATAAAAAAATGCACTGCGTTTAACGCATGTGCATTTTTCTGTCATTTATTTTTTCTCTGCGAGCCATTCTGCCACTTTTTCAGCGTCTTCACCCTTGATGATATTGGCAGGCATTCCAGGTCTTCCATTATGGATGACATCCAAGATTTCATCCTTGCTCAGTTCCGCTCCGATTTTGTTCAAAGCCGGACCGTTTCTTCCTTCAAGGTTGTCACCATGGCAGCTTGTACAGTTTTGTTTTACGATTGCCTCCGCATCAGCTGTAGCCGTTTCATTTCCGTTTCCATTTCCATTGTTCTGATTCGCGTTATCATCCCCGCCTCCGCCACAGGCTGCGAGTACCAATGCAAGTGTGGTTCCCATTAAAATGCCCAAAAGTTTCTTTTTCAAGAATCACAACTCCCTTGCTGTTTATTTGTACTACTTTAGTATACCAATAAACGTTTTTTTTAAAACTTTTATGAAGGGCAGCCCATTGGTCAATTTTACCTCCGGGCAGGGGGAAAGCCAGGCACCGTCAACCTTTGCATAATTGTTGCGGCTTTGTGAAATAAACGGAGGACAATGGGTTTACAGAAATTCTCCGTTTCTAGGGGTGCAAATTCAGTATTAAAAATGGAATGTATTTCAGTCCATTGGATACAGGACCTTTTCCACACAAAAACACAGACTTTAAGTGAATTTGCCCAATTAAACAAAAAAACAGGAGCCGCACGGTTTTTGCGTGCGCTCCTGTCTTCCTTACAGCCTTGAACGGAGGTAGGCATTGATGAAAATATCGATGTCACCATCCGTTACGGCCTGAACATTGCCTGATTCGGTGTTCGTCCGGTGATCCTTGACCATCGAGTATGGATGGAACACGTAGGAACGGATTTGGCTTCCCCATCCAATTTCCTTTTGTTCTCCTCGAATTTCAGCCAATTCTTTTTCCTTTTGTTCGATTTCACGCTGATATAGCTTGGCTTTCAGCATATTCATCGCTTTTTCGCGGTTTTTGATCTGTGAACGTTCGTTTTGGCATGTGACGACCGTCCCCGTCGGGATGTGGGTGATCCGGACGGCTGAGTCGGTCGTGTTGACGTGCTGCCCGCCCGCACCGCTTGAACGGTACGTATCGACTTTTAAATCTTCGGAACGGACTTCGATTTCAATATCATCATTAAATTCCGGCATGACATCGCATGAGACAAAAGACGTATGCCTTCGGCCGGATGAGTCAAACGGTGAGATGCGGACAAGCCGATGGACGCCTTTTTCCGCCTTTAGGTAGCCGTATGCATTATGTCCTTTGATCAAAAGCGTCACACTCTTGATTCCAGCTTCGTCCCCAGGCAGATAGTCAAGCGTCTCGACTTTGAATCCTTTTTTCTCCGCCCAGCGTGTATACATACGGAGCAAAATGGATCCCCAATCCTGGGATTCCGTACCACCCGCCCCTGGGTGTAGTTCCAGGATGGCATTGTTTTTATCATAAGGCTCACTCAGCAGAAGCTGGAGTTCGAACTCATTCAAGCGATCCATCAGCTCTTTCAGCTCGGATTCAAGCTCGGCCTCCAATTCAGGATCCCCTTCTTCACGGACCAATTCATGGGTGAGTTCAAGATTTTCCTGTGTTTCCATCAACTCTTTGTACTCATTAACCTGGTCTTTTAAAGCATTCGCTTCATTGATGGTTCCCTGGGCCGCCTGCTGGTCATCCCAAAAGCCGGGCTCCAGCATTTTTTCATCAAGCTCAGCAATCCGGGTTTCTTTTTCCTCTAAGTCAAAGAGACCCCCTGAAATCGGCCAATCTCTTGGCCGTTTTTTCCAATTCCGTTCTTACTTCAAAAAGCTCCATCTGTAAAACCACCTCTAAGTTAGAATGGATTGCCCGGGAGCTTACGCAAGCCGCCCGTGACAATTTTTATATTTCTTTCCGCTTCCGCATGGGCACGGCGAGTTGCGGCCGATATCCTCGCGTTTTCGGACTGGTTTCTTTTTCACCGGGCCGCCTTCTTCCTTTGGATTGACGGCTTGCCCTTTCGCCACTTCCTCACGCTGGAGATTATTGCGGATTTCCGCCTTCATGACATACTTGGCCGCGTCTTCCTCAATAGCAGCGATCATGTTTTCAAACATTGCATACCCTTCGTTTTGGTACTCACGAAGCGGATCGATCTGGCCATACGCACGCAGGTGGATACCCTGGCGGAGCTGCTCCATTGCATCGATGTGGTCAATCCACTTTGTATCCACGGAACGAAGCAGGATGACCTTCTCGAACTCCCGCATCTGTTCAGGAGAGAGCTGCTCTTCTTTTTCATCATAGCGCACCTGTACTTTTTCAAATATCAGTTCGGCCATTTCCTCCGAATCCTTCCGTTCAAGATTGGCGGCCGTAATATCACCTTCCGGGAGGAGGTTGGCATTCACATAATCAACAATACCCTGGAGATTCCAGTTTTCCTCTTCCTCGTTTCTCGGCGTGTAAGCCTCAACCGCACGATCAATGACCGTCCTGATCATGTTTTGAACGATGTCGCGAAGGTCATCAGATTCCATGACATCATTACGCTGTTTATAGATGATTTCACGCTGCTGGCGCAACACGTCATCATATTGCAAAAGCTGCTTACGGGCATCAAAGTTATTGCCCTCCACACGTTTCTGCGCAGATTCAACCGCCCTTGAGACCATTTTGCTTTGGATCGGCTGGGAATCGTCCATGCCGAGGCGCTGCATCATGTTTTTCATGTTATCAGAGCCAAAACGGCGCATCAGTTCGTCTTCCAGGGAAAGATAAAATTGGGTCACACCCGGGTCTCCCTGACGGCCGGAACGCCCGCGGAGCTGGTTGTCGATCCGGCGTGATTCATGGCGTTCCGTACCAATGACGGCAAGCCCGCCGAGTTCCCGGACACCCTCGCCAAGTTTAATATCCGTTCCGCGTCCAGCCATGTTTGTAGCAATGGTGACAGTTCCCGGTTGCCCCGCCTCCAGAATGATTTCGGCTTCGCGCTCATGATTTTTCGCGTTCAATACGTTGTGCGGAACCCCTTTTTTCTTCAGAAGGGATGACACGAGCTCAGACGTTTCAATGGCGACCGTACCGACAAGGACCGGCTGGCCTTTTTCATGGCGCTCGGCGATATCCTCAACAACGGCGCGGAACTTCCCTTCCATAGTCGCATAAATCAAGTCCGGACGGTCATCACGCGCAATCGGCTTATTCGTCGGTATGGCGATGACCCGCATGTTATAAATGTTGCGGAATTCTTCTTCTTCCGTTTTAGCCGTACCGGTCATACCAGCCAGTTTTTCATACATACGGAAGTAGTTCTGGAACGTGATGGTCGCCATGGTCATGGATTCGTTCTGGATTTCGACGGCTTCCTTAGCTTCAATTGCCTGGTGAAGTCCGTCGCTGAAACGGCGCCCTTTCATCAGGCGGCCCGTAAACTGGTCCACAATGACGATTTCGCCTTCCTGGACCACATAGTCCACGTCAAGGTGCATGCTGACATGCGCCTTTAAGGCCTGGTTGATATGGTGGTTAAGCGTTACGTGGGAAATATCAAAAAGGTTTTCGATGCCGAAAGCACGCTCAGCCTTATTGATTCCCTCTTCTGTAAGCTGAACACCTTTTGTTTTTTCATCATATGTGTAATCTTCGTCTTTTTTGAGCGTGTTGACAAAAGCATTCGCCTGTAAATACAGCTGTGTTGATTTTTGTGCCTGCCCTGAAATGATCAGCGGGGTCCGGGCTTCGTCAATCAAAATGGAGTCGACCTCGTCGATGACGGCATAATGGAGCGGGCGCTGTACCCTTTGTTCGGTGTAAAGCACCATGTTGTCACGCAAATAGTCGAATCCAAATTCGTTGTTTGTTCCGTACGTAATGTCGGCAGCGTAGGCTTCCTGTTTCTCTTCCTTCGACATGCTGTTCAGGTTAAGCCCGACTGTCAGGCCGAGGAACTCATACAGCTGGCCCATCTCATTTGCGTCACGGCTCGCGAGATACTCGTTCACCGTGATGACGTGGACGCCTTTGCCTGCCAGCGCATTTAAATACACCGGCATGGTAGCTGTCAGCGTTTTACCTTCCCCTGTCTTCATCTCGGCGATGTTCCCGTCATGGAGAGCAACGCCCCCCATTAGCTGGACCGTGAACGGGTACAGCCCGAGGACTCGGCGGGAAGCTTCCCTCACAACCGCGAAGGCCTCAACCAGGATGTCTTCAAGCGTCTCCCCATTCTGGTAGCGCTGCTTGAACTCCTCCGTCTTTTCCTTGAGTTCATCGTCTGATTTAGTTTCCATTTCTGGCGCAAGCGCCTCGATTTGGCTGGCCAATTTTTCAAGGCGTTTCAATTCGCGTTTATTTGGATCAAACACTTTATTTAAAAATGCAACCATGTAATACGCTCCTTTGTATAATCAATGAGAGATCGGATTGATTCATGCTGTGATTCATGGGCTGACCATAAGGCGAAAATGCCGGCTTTTTGTTGATGGACCTGGTGTTGAGAAATATGTTTTGGAACTTATTGCAGCTTTATAAGCTATCGAGCAGCTTGTCCACCATTCGTTCAGGATTGTCCATTTTTGGCAAAGTTTTGCTTCATGAAGTAAAACTTGAGAATCAACAAGCATGAATAGGGAAAATAATATAATAAGTAATTTTTTTTATAGCTCGCTTCTCTCACAAAATATTACTTTTTTACGTATTAATCTTAACACTAACCGCCCGGTGGTGACAACAGGGGCACATTTATTGTGGGGGACAGCTTTCCTGGGGACAGGGTTTTTGGGGACAGGGCCAAAAGGGACAGGTTTAAGGGAACCAGACGAAGCGGTCGACTCCGATTGGGGTATTACCGATTATGTTGCCATTGTTACTAATTTCAGCAATGTTATTACCGATCCTTGCTTTGTTATTACCGATTGTGCGGTGTTTATTATCGAAAGCAAGGTGTTTATTACCGATTACTGAGATTTTAGTAACGGTTATGTTTTTTCAATCAAGGTCCTTTAACCTTTTTCTGCCTTGGCACGCGCGGATACCAAGACTTCTATTCGCGATACTTCTCCCTTTATTCGCGATTGTCGGCCATATATTTGCGATTATGATCAGAATACTCGCGGTTACAGCTCTCTTACTCGCGATTTAGGTCAACTTATTTGCGATTCTCCTTTTCTCCACGTTCACACTCGCAAGCTCAGACCGCAGCCTCCAACTAAAAGAAGACGAGCCTTCCGCTTTACGAAAGCACTCGCCTTCCTCATCATTCAAACTCATTCTCCCTTGACAACTATATAGTATTTTTATTTTCCAGACTTGTGGTTTACAAGATCATACAGGGTAACTCCGATCAATTCTCCGGCCTCTTGCAATCTCTCCTCGCTGACGTGCTCCATCGTATCGAATGGAGTGTGGTACCAAGGCTCAAGAGCGGCTGTTCCCGGCTCACGGCGGATAAAGTTTGCAGAAGGAATTCCGGCATCATGGAAGGATACATGGTCAGATGCACCGCGCTGGTACAGCACCAACGTATCGTTGCCCAGACGGTCAGCAGTTTCTTTGGCCGTCTGCCACACGATATTAGGCTGTCCATCCACAACATTTACATATAGGGCTGTGGCGTTCTCCCATGCCGTTCCAACCATATCCAGATTATAGTTGGCCAAGCTGCGGTCCAGCTCCTCTTTCGAAAGCTGGCTGACGTAATATTCCGAACC
>DATBUB010000429.1:0-5498 GCA_036516555.1 Bacillaceae bacterium | reverse complement strand
ATGGATTCTGCTTTTTTAAATAAATAGGTGCCGTAGCTAGCCCCGACCGCTCCCAGCAGGAATAACGGAAAAATAAGGAACCAGAATATCCTTCTCCGCCTCTTCTGCTTTCGGCTGATTTTTAGTTGATGTCGTCCCATTGTGGGTGTACTCCTTTATAGTAAAATCTTTTTCTATCTAAATCATCACAAAGTCTAAGTGCCAACCTCCATTTTACTATTTTTTCTTCCATGGGTAAATGCTCTATTTTGTGACTTTTTAACAGCCTTGTCATAATTATCACGTGTTTTTGCAACAAACCCCGCCTTAAACTGTGCCATGGCGGGGTTCTTCATATTAATTACTGCTTTGCTTTTCTGCAATAAAATACTCTTTCAAAGTCTCAAACCAAATGGCGTGCCCTTTTTCGTTTGGTGTACTCTGTTCATTTTCTACATAATTACGCAGTTCATTGTTATCTGTATCTGGCCAATTTGGCCAGTGGTTAATGTAGGGGAGCCCTTCTCTTTCCGCAAATTGCTCAAGCTCTTGCACTTGGCCGGGATAATACACCGAGACTTTAGGATGCGAAGGCTGTATGATGACAGAAACTGTATTATTTTCAGCCTTTAACGCTGAGATAAAGCTCATGATGGTAGCATGATTATCCTCAGGATTGACAAAGCCATTATCATTTTCATTGAAAGGCTCGAACAATACCAAGTCCGGCACATATTGGGCCACTTCACCCATATGCCCTTGCTGGGCAAACTCCAAGGAATTAACCGGATATTCAAAGATCCTGACTTCTATCCGATTGTCCCCAAAAGTTTCCCTCAAAGTCTTGCTGAGTAAAATGGACCATCCGCCTGTTTCTTTCCCAAGTGATTCGGACCCTACTATAGCAAACTTGAACTTTCGTCCATCTGCGATGGATTGTTTGAAAGATTCCTGCGCTTCTTTTGGCCATTTCGATGAAAGAGGTGACAGGTCTATAGACCCTTTACCCGCTTTATCCGTCTTTACAACCTTACCCGATGCTTTTTCGTTAACTGTATTTTGTGCAGATACAGTGGTTTTGTTTTTCCAATAATAATGACCGCAGGCCAGCAGTACGGTACAAGCCAGCACTGACAATATGGTCATGAATGTCCGCATCTGGATCCCCCTTTTTTTGTAAGCGAAATATTTGACATCTAAAACAAATGTATGTGATGAAATCGGTTTTCTGAAAAATAGTCTAGTATTTCCTCATTTTACGACATATAATGGTAGGTGTTGAGCGAATTTGGTAAAAAAAACTATACTATCATATTACATAAGCGTTTGTGAAACGTCCAGGGAGGAAATCATGGAGGAAACCATCAGTCTGAGAGATTTAATGCAAACTTTGCGCAAAAGGTTCAATCTTATTGTCCTGATTACCGTAGCGGCAGTTGCCATTTCTGGCGTCATCAGTTATTTTATCCTTACGCCCATTTATCAGTCATCCACTCAGCTCCTGGTCAATCAGGCAAAGAGCGACCAGCCTATTTATAATCCGGCTGAAATCCAAACAAATCTGCAATTGATTGAAACATATAACGTTATCATGAAAAGCCGAGCCATTTTGGATGAAGTGGTGGATGAACTGGATCTAGACATGACGACAAGTGAATTAGACAGCAAGATTACCGTTCAGAGCGAAAAAGGCTCCCAGGTGGTGAATGTGATCGTGCAGGATCCGAATCCCCAGCGAGCAGCACAAATCGCCAATAAGGTGGCAGAAGTCTTTCAGGAGAAAATTGTATCCATCATGAATGTGGACAATGTCAGCATCCTGGCAAAAGCGGAAGTGGGAGCTTCTCCTGTCAAGCCACAGCCGCTGCTGAATATTGCGATTGCATTTGTTGTAGGGGCCATGGCTGGATTAGGTTTGGCATTCCTTCTAGAATATTTGGACAATACCATCAAGACAGAGCAAGATGTAGAGAAGTTCCTCGGCCTTCCTGTGCTTGGAGCGATTGCCATTTTCGAGGAGCAGGGTATGGAAAGAACAGCCCGCTCTGAACGCAGGACAAGAGTAAGGGGTGAGACGGTTGGTTCGTAAAATAAGGAAATCCATGCAAGCGGGAAAACGGAAGCTAATTACAAAGCAGAATCCGAAGTCTCCGATCTCGGAACAATACAGAACGATTCGTACCAATATTCAATTTTCATCTATAGATGAAGAAATCCGTACTTTAATGGTCACTTCCTCCGGGCCGGGAGAAGGGAAGTCCACTACAACCGCCAACCTTGCCATTGTTTTTGCGCAGCAAGGAAAGAGGGTATTGATGGTTGATGCCGATATGAGGAAACCTACCGTTCATTATACGTTTGGGATGACCAATACTCTTGGCTTGACCAATGTATTGACCCGACAGGCAACGATTGAAGAAGCGGTGAAACCTTCTAACGTCGAGTTGCTTGATATTATGACATCAGGACCGATCCCGCCGAATCCGGCTGAATTGCTGAGTTCGAAGGGGATGGTGCAGTTTTTGGCGGATGCCAAAGACGAGTATGATCTTGTTATGTTTGATACGCCGCCCGTATTGGCAGTTACTGATGCACAAATCCTTTCCAATAAGTGTGATGGAACCATTTTGGTCATCTCGAGCGGAAAGACCGAAATAGAGAAGGCAGTCAAAACAAAAGAATTGTTGGATGCTGCCAAATCGAAGGTTCTGGGTATTGTATTAAACAATAAAAAGATGAAGAAAAACGACCATTATTACTATTACGGTACAAAATAATTTTTTTGACATTTTTCCTCCCTTTGCAAAAATAGGAAAAAAAAGGTACAATAGTGCTAGATAAATAAATGGGGAGGAATCACAGTGATTGATATCCATTGTCACATTTTACCCGATGCAGATGACGGGGCCGCAAATTATACCGAAAGTTTGCTGATGGCGAAACAAGCTGCCAAGGAAGGCATCCGTAAAATCATCGCCACTCCCCATCATCAAAACGGGAAGTATAGGAATGTCAAAGCAGATATTATCCAAAGTACCGAAAAATTGAATGATTATTTATGGTCTGAGGGTGTAAAGATAGAGATATTGCCGGGGCAAGAAACCCGGATTTACGGAGAAATTCTGGAAGATTATCAAAAGGGTGAAATCTTGACTCTTGCCAGCATTTCGACTTATTTGTTCATCGAGCTGCCTTCCGGGCACGTTCCGCGCTATACAGGCCAGCTGCTCTACGATATCCAAATGAGCGGACTTACGCCGGTCATTGTCCACCCGGAGCGCAATGCCGAAATTATTGAACAGCCGGACAAGCTCTACAGCCTGGTGAAAAACGGTGCTGCCACGCAGGTTACCGCTGCGAGCATTGCAGGCTATTTCGGCAAGAAGATTCAAAGATTCACCTTTGATCTGATTGAAGCCAACCTGACTCATTTTGTGGCATCCGATGCCCACAACACATCAAAGCGCGGGTTCAAGATGGAGGAGGCTTATGAGCTGCTTAAAAAGAAATATGGTACGGAGTCCCTATACTATTTTATGGATAACAGTGAGATAATTCTTGATGCAAAGGATATTTACCGGGAAGTACCGGAAAGGGTCAAGAAGAAAAAGCTGTTTGGATTTTTTTAACCCCGGAATCAATTATTTGTAGTTGTGGCAACTAGATCATAGATATAGATTATCAACACACATATGATTCATTTCGGTAATGTCTCCTATCCGATATCGTCGGAGGCACTCGGCCATGCTGTGGGTGGAAGGCCATTTCACCTTAGATGCGTTTGTTGTCGATAGCATGGTGTGAGGGCGGGTTGGATGCCCGGTTTTGGTTATTATTACAAAATACACACACTTCATTTAGATATCTAACGAATGAACACATCGTGATGTGTTTTTTCGTTAGATATTTATTTTCGAAAATTTTCCAGAAAAGAAGGGATCTCATTGACTTATCAAAAGCGTGTGCCGCTCTTGATGCTGTTAGATTCAATTATCGTGCTGTTTTCCATTTATGTCGGTTTCTTCATATTGCATCCTTATTCAAATTTTTATACATCAAAGCTCTTATTCATAAGCTCTATCATTCTGTTAGCTTCTCATCATATATTTGCATTCCGGTACAGGCTATATCATAAGGCCTGGGAGTATGCAAGTGTGGGAGAACTGATCATCATTGCCAAGGCGGTGACCTTTTCCATCGTGACGGCGGCTTTGGCGCAGTTTGTTGGAGTGGGAAATGTCTACATACGGGTACTGTTCCTGACATGGATGCTGCACATGCTGCTGATTGGGGGCTCCCGTTTCTCCTGGAGGATGTACAGGGACAGGTATATCAAACCGAAAAATGTAAAAAAACGAACATTGATTGTAGGAGCGGGCTCAGCAGGCACTGCGGTAGCCAGGCAGTTGCTTCATAACAATGATGTAGACCTTTTGCCTGTTGCTTTTGTCGATGATGATCCGAGAAAGTACAAGCTGGAAATGTTCGGACTGACCGTTTGCGGTAATATTGATGACATTCCGCAAGTCGTCAAAAAGCACAGGATAGAAGATATTATTATTGCCATTCCTTCTATTGGAAAAAAAGATGTAAGAAGGATTTACGAAACATGTGCTAAAACAGATGCCAAGGTTCAAATCATGCCAATGATTGAAGATATAATGACGGGGAAAGTGTCCGTAAGCGCCTTACGAAATGTAGAAGTAGAGGATTTGCTTGGCCGTGAGCCAGTGGAACTTGACATAAGCAGCATCTCTCAATCGATTACGGACTCCGTTGTCCTGGTAACAGGGGCCGGCGGTTCTATCGGCTCTGAAATATGCCGGCAAATTTGCAAATTTCATCCTAAGGAAATCATCCTGCTAGGCCATGGTGAGTACAGCATTTATAACATAGATATGGAATTGCGCCAAGAATATGGGGAGCATATAGGTATCATTCCGGTGATCGCTGACGTGCAGGATAGGGAAAATATAATGGACGTTATGGAGAAATATAGACCAGGAGTGGTGTACCATGCAGCTGCCCATAAACATGTTCCGCTTATGGAGGCCAATCCAAAGGAAGCTGTAAAAAACAACATTTTTGGAACAAAAAATGTGGCGGAAGCTTCCGACACATTCGGCGTCCATACCTTTGTCCTCGTATCCACAGACAAAGCGGTTAACCCGCCAAATGTCATGGGGGCATCGAAGAGAATTGCCGAAATGATTATTCAGAACATGGCTAAAATGAGTAATACTAAGTTTGTTGCTGTCCGTTTTGGAAATGTTCTTGGAAGTCGCGGAAGTGTTATTCCGCTGTTTAAAAAGCAAATAGAGGCGGGAGGCCCAGTTACAGTCACTCATCCCGATATGACAAGATACTTCATGACCATACCCGAAGCATCGAGGTTAGTCATTCAGGCAGGAGCTCTTGCTAGGGGCGGGGAAGTCTTTGTGTTGGATATGGGGGAACCAGTTAAAATATCGGACTTGGCTAAAAATCTTATTACACTTTCAGGGTTTACAGAAGAAGAA
>DATBUB010000428.1:0-6065 GCA_036516555.1 Bacillaceae bacterium | reverse complement strand
TCGTAGCAAACTGTGCGGGATCTATGGCTCTTTCAATGTTCATATCAAGAATGGTCAAGTCTGCAGGCCTGCCGATTTCCAGCTTGCCTGAATTCAATCCAAATGCCTTGGATGGGGCGATGGTAAGCCAGTCCAGCAGCTGTTTCATCGAACAGTATCCCTTATCGGCAAAATGAGTGGCCAGCAGCGGGAACGCCGTCTCCAGTCCAACAATGCCAAAAGGCGCTTTCCTGATCCCGTTTGATTTTTCCTCCACCGTATGGGGAGCGTGATCTGTTGCAATAAAATCAATGGTTCCATCGAGAAGGCCTTCTATAAGTGCTTTACGGTCTGCCTCGCTCCTGAGGGGAGGATTCATTTTATAGTTGGCGTCATCACCCGGGATGTCTTTATCCGAGAGGAGCAAGTGATGGGGAGTGACTTCAGCTGTTACACGAATGCCGGCCCTTTTTGCATCCCTCACCACCCTGACGGACTCTTTTGTGCTGATATGGCAAACATGGTAATGACAGTCTGCCGCCTCTGCAAGAAGGATGTCCCTCGCAATATGTACCGACTCACAGATGGACGGGATTCCGGGAATCCCGGTCTTTGCAGAGAATCCACCTTCATGGACAGATCCTCCATAAATAAGGGAGTTATCTTCGCAATGTGCCACGACCGCCATGCCCAATGAAGCTGCTTTTTTCATTGCTTCGTACATCATGCCTGCTGATTGGACACCGACACCGTCATCCGTAAAGGCGAATGCTCCGGCCTTTTTCAAGGCTTCAAAGTCGACGAGTTCATTTCCAAGCTGCCGGATAGTGATGGCAGCGTAAGGCAGGACCCTGACAAGCCCTTTCTCTTCTGCACGTCTTACAAACCATTCCATTTGCTCTTTTGTATCCGGAACAGGACGGGTGTTGGGCATTGCCGCCACTGTAGTGAATCCCCCTTTGGCAGCTGCAAGCGTTCCTGTCTCAATTGTTTCCTTTTTCTCTCCGCCAGGCTCCCTCAGGTGTATGTGGAGATCCACGAAGCCCGGGGATGCAAGCCTGCCATCAGCATCAAAGAGCTGTTCCCCCTTGTTCTCCAGCCCCTCGCCCATTTCTGAAATCTTTCCTTCTGTAATTCTGATATCCATTCTTTCACTTATGCCTTCTTCGCTCAATACCCCGGCATTTTTAATAAGCCAATTCATACGTCATCCCCCTTATTTGTTTTCCAGCAGAGCTTTCAATACCGCCATACGTGTATATACGCCATTTTCCATCTGCTTGAAGATTCTTGATCTCTCGCATTCTACTAGGCTATCGGCTATTTCCACATTCCGGTTGACGGGAGCAGGATGCATGATGATGCTTGTTTTCTTCATTCTTTTTGCCCTTTCAACCGTTAGGCCATATTTCTGGTGATAATCATGGGATTTCATGGCTGAATGGCCTGTGTGCCTTTCATTCTGTATCCTTAAAAGCATGACCACATCAGCCGTTTCCGCTGCATCATCAAGGTCGATATAGCTACTGGATGGAACTCCTTCTTCCATATGCCATTCGGGAGGACCTGACATATAGACATCCGCTCCCATAAGGGCCAGGGCTTCCATATTCGACTTGGCCACCCTGCTGTGGCGCAAGTCACCGACAATGGCTACTTTCAGGCCAGCAAAACCTCCAAATTCCTGCTGGATGGTGAACAGATCCAGCAAGCATTGTGTCGGATGCTGCCCGCAGCCGTCTCCGCCGTTAATGATATGCATATTCAGTCTTCCTGCCAGCTCCTGATAAAAATCTTCCTCCTGATGACGGACAACAGCCACTCCAATTCCTATGGCTTCAAGTGTCTTTAATGTATCGTACAGTGTTTCGCCTTTAAGAACGCTTGAAAATCCGCAATCGAACGGGATGACCTCCAATCCGACTTTCCTTTCAGCCATTTCGAAACTGGTCTTTGTCCTGGTGCTTGGTTCAAAAAAGAGATTGGCAGCATATACTTTTTTCTCGGGAGACCACTGTTCCCCGTTTGCAAAAAGTCTTGCCGTCTCAAGAATGTACTGCATATCTTCTATGGATAAATCTCTCATGTTCAATAAGTGTTTCATCTTCCAACCCCCCTGCTGCCGGTTGCTTTCTTCTTTTTGGCATAAAAAAACCCTCTTTGTCTGAAAAAAGGCGACAAAGAGGGCAGGGAGAGAGAGAACAATACCATGCTTCTCCTCCCGCATTTCCTCCCTTTGTCAGCCTCTCGGGACTGATTTAAAAGGGACACTATTCATTTTTATAGATGCTGACTTGTTCGTTGTCATCTGTTTCATACAATTCGACAACCACCCGCTCCTGGCTTGAAGTCGGCAGATTTTTACCGATGAAGTCAGCCCTGATAGGGAGTTCCCGGTGACCCCGGTCTACGAGTACAGCAAGCTGTATCTGGGATGGGCGCCCCGAATCGACCAGGGCATCCATTGCCGCTCTTACTGTGCGGCCAGTATATAACACATCATCAACCAAGATCACTTTTTTATTGTTGATATCCACCGGAAGATGTGATCCGCGCACCTCCGGTTCCGCATTTAATGTTTTGACTGTGAGATCATCGCGATAAAGGGTGATATCCAGTTCCCCTACTGCAATCGGCTCTCCTTCAATCTTTTCAATCCTTTTTGCCAGCCTTTCAGCCAGGTAAATCCCCCTGGTTTTAATTCCGACTAGTACACAATCTTCGATTCCTTTGTTGCGTTCAATGATTTCATGGGCGATTCGTGTCAATGCCCTCTGGATGGCTTTTTCATCCAGCACGACTGCTTTTTGCGGCATACAAACACCTCATTTCAAATAAAAAACCCTCTGGCCGCATGGCGAGAGGGTACAGTAAAGCAAACGAACCATCTTGGAGCGTCATTGCCCCATCCGTATCCTTCCCAGCCTCTCTGGACCAAGTTAAAGGGTCTTATTCAGCTACTCCTACTATAAAAGGCTACTTGAGATTTGTCAATTGTTATTCCGGAAAGACTGAAGCAGCTCTTCAAAATAAGCCGGAAGCGGAGCTTCGAATTCCAAGTATTCCTTTGTTCTCGGATGCGAAAATCCTAGGACTCCCGCATGGAGCACCTGTCCGTCCGCAGAAAGTGTTTTTCTGGGGCCGTATTTGGGATCCCCCGCCAATGGATAACCGATATATTTCATATGAACCCTGATTTGATGTGTTCTGCCCGTCTCAAGGACACACTCCACAAAAGTGAATTGGTCAAAGCGCTCAATTACGCTGAAATGCGTCACAGCATCTTTGCCATTCTCAGTCACCGTCATGCTTTGCCGGTCATCCTTATCCCTTCCGATCGGCGCATCAACGGTGCCGTGATTATGCGGAATGACACCATGGACAAGAGCGTAATACTTTCTGGTGACCGACTTTTCAACAAGCTGGTTGACAAGGCTTTCATGGGCTGTGTCATTTTTTGCCACCATCAGGAGACCGGAAGTATCTTTGTCGATCCGGTGGACAATCCCAGGCCTTAATACACCGTTTATGCCGGACAGGTCGTTACAGTGTGCCATAAGGCCGTTGACGAGCGTTCCGCCGTAATGGCCGGGTGCGGGATGCACGACCATCCCCTTTGGTTTATTGACGACCAGTACATCCCGGTCTTCATAATAAATATCCAAATCCATTTCTTCGGGCTCCACATCAAGAACTTCAGGTTCCGGTATGCTGATTGTAATCAAATCATTCTCGGAACACTTATAGTTGGGTTTGCTGGATCCGCCGTTTACTGTTACATGTCCATCCTTGATCCATTGCTGAACCTGGGATCTGGACCATTCAGCATTTAATCCCGAAACGATTTTATCCAGGCGTTCGCCTTTTTCTGTGCCTGTTGCAAGATGCTCAAATTTCTCCATTCCGTTTCCTCTTTTCCTTTTTGTCCTCCAAAATCATATGAATAAAGAGGAGGATTACCCCTATGGTAAGGGCCGAGTCTGCAATATTGAAAATTGGGAAGTCATATCCGAAGATATACGTATCCAAAAAATCTACCACTTCTTTCCTGAAAAGCCGGTCTATAAAGTTGCCGATGGCTCCCCCGAGTACAAACGCAAGGCTGAATTGGAAAAGCGGTTTCCCTTTTGCCTCAGTCTGCATGTAGTAAATGATGGCACCCGCAACAATCACAGTAATGATATAGAAAAGCCACATTTTACCTTCGAGCATTCCCCAGGCAGCACCGCGGTTGCGATGGGAAGTGATATAAAAGAAACCTTCCATTACCCGGATTCTCTCCCCAAGATCCATATTGTGGACGATCAGCCACTTTGTCAGCTGGTCAAGCGCAACCACAAAAAGCGCAATTAAATAGTAAACCACTGATAATCCCCCGTATCTGTATATGTTGTCCTTTGAATTTTAGCATAAACCGATTAATTTAAATAGCAAGAAAAAGCCCCCTGTGAATAAGCGGGGGCTCGAAAACAATTCAGGATAATGATTTAACCACAGATGCACAGCGAGGGCAAAGTGTTGGATGATCATTGTCTGTACCTATATCTTCGGTGACAATCCAGCATCTTTCACATGTTTCGCCTTCCGCCTTTTCAACGATGATCGCGGCATGTTCAAGTTTAAGGGCATTTTCAGGTGCATCCTCAACTGAACCCGCCACTTCAAAGCCAGACACGATAAACAATTGTTTCATGCTTTCTGAAATGCTGTCCAGAAGCGCACGTGTCTCATTGTTTACATAAAGCGTCACTTTTGCATTCAGTGATTTCCCAATCACTTTTTCATTTCTGGCTTCCTCAAGTGCTTTAAGCACATCGTCGCGTAGTTCTAGGAATGCCTTCCACTTTTCTTCGATCTGCTCTGCATTTGGAATATCCTGATATTCAGGCATATCCGTAAGCTGGACACTTTCTTCCTTTACGCCCGGTGTATAGGACCACACTTCATCTGCAGTGTGAGGAAGGATCGGTGACAGCAGCTTGGCAAGGCTGATCAGAGAGCTGTACATGACTGACTGCATTGCCCTTCTCTCGTAATGGTCTTTTGATTCAATGTATAGGACATCTTTTGCGAAATCCATATAAAACGAACTTAAATCAATGGTACAGAACTGATTGACGGCATGGTAGATATTCATATATTCAAAGGCTTCATACGATTCCCTTGCCACTTTCACCAGATTATTCAGCCTTACAAGCATAAATTGATCCACTTCACGCAGTTTTTCAAACGGGATGGCGTCATTTTCAGGATTGAAATCTGCAAGGTTTCCAAGCAGGAAACGGAAGGTATTCCTGATTTTACGGTATACCTCACTCACTTGCTTCAGGATCGCATCCGAAACTCTCACGTCTGCCTGATAGTCTACTGATGCAACCCATAATCGGATGATTTCAGCCCCCAGCTGATTGGTCACTTTCGCCGGAACAATCACGTTGCCCAAGGATTTGCTCATCTTTCTTCCTTCTCCATCCAATACAAATCCATGGCTCAGGACACCTTTATAGGGAGCCTTGCCTGTCACGGCCACTGACGTTGTCAGGGAGGAGTTGAACCAGCCGCGGTACTGGTCGGATCCTTCCAAATACAAATCAGCCGGGCGCTGCAGGTCATCCCTTTCCACAAGGACACTCTGGTGGGAAGAACCGGAATCGAACCATACATCCATGATGTCTGTTTCTTTTGTAAAGTTGCCGTTAGGGCTGCCTTCATGTTCAAAGCCCGGAGGAAGCAGCTCCTGTGCTTCCTTTTCAAACCAGATGTTAGATCCGTGCTCACGGAAAAGCCCAGAAACATGATTGATCGTCTCATCGGTAATGATCGCTTCCCCGTTCTCTGCATAGAAAACAGGAATCGGAACACCCCATACGCGCTGTCTGGAAATGCACCAGTCGCCGCGGTCGCGTACCATGTTATACAGCCTCGTTTCACCCCAGTTCGGGACCCAGTTGACTTCTTTGATGGCTTCGAGAAGCTCTGGGCGGAAATCCTTGATGGAGGCAAACCACTGGGAAGTGGCACGATAGATGACCGGTTTCTTTGTTCTCCAGTCATGCGGATAGGAGTGTGTGATGAAATCCAGCTTC
>DATBUB010000427.1:0-9328 GCA_036516555.1 Bacillaceae bacterium | reverse complement strand
AGTGAAACGGAAACCGCCCTCCTGCAGTTCATCAAGGAACTGAATCGGGAACTGGGAATCACATTCCTCATCATCACACATGATGAAAAGGTAGCTGAAATTGGAGATCGGACAATCGAAATTGCTGATGGAAAAGTGTTGGAGGGTGTATTGATATGACGTTCAAAGATCAATTCAAGTTTGTAAGGCAAAATATGAAAAAGAATAAAACGCGGCTGTTCATGACCATTTTGGCGACCGCCATTGGATGTACGTTTTTGATTGTATTGGCTTCCGTTGGTTTCGGTCTTCATAAATCCATTATCCAAGATATGATGGAGCAGCGACTCGTCACGCAGATTGATGTGCACGGCAGAACCGACAAAGATGAAGCGTTCCATCCTATTACAGACAAGGACATTGAGTATCTGGAGTCAATCGAGAAAGTAAAGGCGGTCACCCGCCGCCAGACGCTCCGGCAAACACCAACATTCCAAATCGGGGAATACAAGTCACACTCCGAGACATTTGTGGCTCACTTCCCTTCTGAAATCAAGGCGGGAATGGAGCTTTCGGAAGGAAAGCTGCCTGAGAAAGATAATGAAATTGTGATTGGCCATGACTTTAAGGAAACTTTTTTTAAAGAGGCGCCTGAAGGTGTTGACCTTTATGATGAAAAAGGAAAGCTGAAGAATGAATTTATGTATGACGGCAAGCTTCTAGGGCAAACGATTAATATGGAAGTGGTCAAAGTAAAAGACGGGAAAGAAACAAAGGAAATTCTGCCTCTTCAGATTGTCGGAATCGCCAAAGAGCCGGCTAGAGAATGGATGATGGACAGCACAGTCTTCATCTCCCCCGCAATATTGGAAAAAGTGGCGGCATTTACGGGAAACCCGGGAGGCGGATCGGAAACTTTTGAAGATGAGAATACGGAAGCCGTTTCTTCTGAGAAAGTGTATGATTTCGTAAAAATTTACGCGGAGAACGTGCAGGATGTCACGGCCATCAACGACCAGCTTCAAGAAGACCGTTTCCTGACCTACTCGATCGTCAGCGAAATGAAGCAAATCAACATGATTTTTACCATTATGAAAATTGGACTTATCTTTATTGGAACAATCGCCCTGATCATCGCCTCGATCGGCATCTACAACACCATGACGATGGCCGTGACGGAGCGTGCCCCTGATATTGGCATCATGAAAGCGATTGGAGCAAATCCGAGAACCATTAAAAATATCTTTCTGCTCGAGAGCAGCTATATTGGCCTGCTTGGAGCCCTGTTTGGCACGATTGTGGCATACGGAATCAGCTATATCGTCAACTTCGCCCTGCCGATTGTGCTCACCAGCGTATTTGACGAAGCACCTCCCGAAGGGCTTGTCCTTTCCTATATCCCATGGACTCTCACCTTGACCAGTGTGGCCATCTGCCTCCTCGTCACCATGTTTTCCGGCTGGAGGCCGGCACAGCGCGCAACCCGAGTCGATGTGCTGAAGGCCATGAGAAGAGAAGTGTAAGACCTGAACAACGCAAAAAACATTCACCTGCTCCCCCCGCTGGTGAATGTTTTTTTATGTTTCCTGATTTTGAAACAGCCCGACACCGCGCTTTTCCAAAAATTTCAAAGAATCAGCGAGCGAATCCGGTTCGATATGATATACTTCCTGGATCAACTGCGCCCATTTTTCCTGGTCGTTCATTTTAATCTCGCTTATATTGCGGAAATTCATTACTTTCATGGAGCGGTTCCGAAGGAAAAAGCATTGATGGCCATTGAAGCGGACAGCGGTAATCCGGCGCATTGTGATATTATCATCGCTGTCATGGTAGGAAGCCCGGATATCGTCCCTTATATCTGTTTCAAGAAGCGGCTTCCAAATGATTTGCTTTTTCACAAACGATTTCCCATTTGATTTCCGGTTGATCTCATATACATCATGCCCGAGCTTAGTAAAAATGATTTCTTCGCCAAAACCGTGCATGACATGGCGCGGTTTGGATTCCAAATCCACCGGCTTCATGATGGGAGAACCATATCCCACATCTACGTACAGCCGTTTGCCGGCAATCTCCGTCATAATCGCCAAATGGCCGGGCTCCACCCTAACGAGAGAGCATTCGAATCCAAGCTCAGCAAGCAGCCTGGCAAAGTTGATGTTTAGCGTGTAGCACGTACCGCCCCAACCCTTTTCCGTCAAATTTCTCACAAACACTTCCAGGGACGGAATATAGTCCGGACCCAACGAGCAGTAATGAAATTTGCTGATGGATTCGTATGGAACCAATGAGAGGTGATGCTGGATGAGTCGCTGCAAATAGTTGACACTCGGAAGCTCCCGCTCAAGCCTTAAATGCTTCAAATACGATTGGACAGCCTGTTCCATCATCCGGCACCTCCTTCTTTTTTCTTACTGCAACCGTTTTTTCAGGCTTTCAAGTACTTCGTTCCATACGGATTTGTCTTGCGTATACTTTTCGACCATGGCCCCGATCATTTCCTTTTGCTTGTCCGCAAAGCTGGGGTCTTCCTTGTCAGGCAGCTGGGCACGCTGTTCGTCCACAAACTGCTGAACCGTTTCGGCTCTTGGTCCCCAAACGGCCCGTTCATTGCCTTCCTGGTCAATGAAGATAAAAATCGGAATGGCCCTGGAAGTGCCATTGGTCAAATATTGGTCCATCAGCTCCAGATTCTGGTCACGCAGCAGCATCCGGACTTCCATGTCTGTTTTCTCCGCAAGCTTCAATAGTATCGGAACGTTCAGCATGGCATCTCCGCACCAGTCCTCGGTCAAGACGATGACACGAAGCTTCTCTTCCTTCAGCTTTGTGAAAAAATCTTCGTTCCCTTCCGGCACTTCAAATTCATTCAATACGAGATGAAGGTTTTCTTTATGTTTTTCCATTGCTTGTATGTACTCTTCGGAACTCATGCCTTTTTCAAACCAATTTTCCAAGTTCATCTTTATATGCCAGCTCCTTTACTCTTCTTGTAATGTATTATACACCTTTGGATAAAATCCTTCATTTATGCCAATATATCAGTGCAATCATATTCTTCCAGGCCAAAATGGCTGCTGTTGATATTTTTCGCCTTTACAAGAATGTAATGGTCTTTGCAATAATAGCCCAATAGCTTGTTCGTCTTCCAATCGAATACAGGCAAAACACAATCAATCTCTTTGCCTGTTTCTCTCAAACAATAAGCACATGTTGTTGTCAAATTAAAAATGCCTTTTCCCACTGCTTATTCACACCTTGTATTTCTTTTTACGCCCAAATGGTATGTACCCTTCCTGAACACCCTTTAAACAAGTATAATGGAATGATGTTGAAAATATATTTTATCAATGGTGGAATTTATATAAAATAGAGGGGCTAACGACCGCGGATGATTGCCATTATGGCAACGGTTGTCATGATTTCATTGGGAGCTGTAAGGATCTTCCAGATCGAAAAAAATGATCAGGCTAACAAACACATTTCGGGGCCATGCATCGACAAGGGAAGAACGGTTGTGGTCGGCCAGAAACATTTATTGTCTCTCACCACGTTTACGTGTGAGGAAAATTAATTCGTTTTATTATTGGCTACAGATTGTACCGCTGAATGGGGTGACAGCAGGCGGAATGGTTCATCCTATTCGCAATTATGGAGGAAACACTCGCGATTATCCTGTTCTTTCTTGCGATTAGGGAGTTTTTTGTGACGGGAATAGGACAAACCACACAGCCTATTCGCGATTGTTGAGTCTTTACTCGCGATTCTGACTATCATACTCGCGATTACGGGCCGAATACTCGCGATCTTGACCCTTTTATTTGCGATTGTTGAGTCTTTACTCGCGATTAATGATTTTCTTGAAAGAGCAACGCTTATTACCGATTAAGCAGTTAGGCTTCATGAAATCAGCTAAATAGCCTTGACTAAAAAAGAAACTCATAAACGCTTATCCCCACCGAAACGAAGGAAAATTTCATCAAACTGCACAAAAAAGCCTGAACGACATGTAACATGCCGTCCAGGCTTTTTAGCTTATAATCTTAGCGCTTGTTCATTTCCTGAATCAGCAATTTGTTGACCATTGGCGGGTTCGCCTGGCCTTTCGTTGCTTTCATGATTTGGCCCACAAGGAAGCCCAGCGCACGATCTTTTCCGTTTTTGTAATCTTCAATGGATTGAGGGTTGGCATCGAGTGTTTCAGTGACGATGGCCAGCAATGCCCCTTCATCGGAAATTTGGACAAGACCTTTTTCTTTGACGATTGTTTCAGCGTCTCCTCCATTTTCAACCAGCTCGCGGAATACCTTCTTGGCGATTTTGGAAGAAATCGTACCGTTTTCGATCAGCTTGATCATTCCAGCCAGCCCGTTTGGAGTCATGGCAAGGTCATGCAGTTCCTTCTGTTCTGAGTTCATGTACGCGGACACTTCGCCCATGAGCCAGTTGGATGCCTGCTTGACGTCTGCTCCGGCAGCAATGGTGTCTTCAAAGAAGTCGGACATTTCTTTCGTTAATGTCAAAACCATGGCATCATAGGCTGGAAGTCCAAGATCCTCTACATAGCGTTTTTGCCTTGCATCGGGAAGCTCAGGGATTTCGCTCCGGACACGGTTCTTCCACTCATCGTCGATGTAAAGCTGGACAAGGTCCGGCTCAGGGAAGTAGCGGTAATCTTCGGAGCCTTCTTTTACACGCATCAGCGTTGTTTCCCCAGTGGCTTCGTCGAATCGGCGGGTTTCCTGCAAAATGACGCCTCCGGAGAGAAGGACTTTCTCCTGGCGCTTCTGCTCAAACTCCAATCCTCTTCTGACAAAGTTGAAAGAGTTCAGGTTTTTCAGCTCAGCCTTTGTTCCGAATTCCTCCTGCCCGATTGGACGCAAGGAAATGTTCGCATCACAGCGAAGCGATCCTTCCTCCATCTTACAGTCGGAAACGCCTGTATATTGGATGATGGCTTTCAGCTTTTCCAGGTAGGCATATGCTTCCTGCGGGCTTCGGATATCCGGCTCGGACACGATTTCAATCAGCGGGGTTCCCTGGCGGTTCAAGTCGACAAGGGAATACCCTTCGTTTGTATGCGTCAACTTCCCTGCGTCTTCCTCAAGGTGAACGCGGGTGATGCCGATTTTCTTCTTGACGCCGTCCACTTCGATTTCAATCCAGCCGTGCTCGCCGATCGGCTTATCAAACTGGGAAATTTGATATGCCTTCGGATTGTCCGGATAAAAATAGTTTTTGCGGTCAAATTTTGTTTCCGTTGCAATCTGGCAGTTCAGCGCCATCGCTGCTTTCATTCCGAATTCCACCGCACGTTTATTCAAGACGGGAAGCACGCCCGGATAGCCCAGGTCGATGACGGTTGTATTCGTATTCGGTTCTGCTCCAAAGTGGTTTGGCGCAGGAGAGAAGATTTTGGAATCTGTTTTTAATTCTACGTGGACTTCAAGTCCAATCACCGTTTCAAAGTTCATATTTTCTCACCCCTTACAATTGTGGTTTTTGCTTATGGAAGTCTGTCGCCTGTTCGTATGCATGGGCAACACGGTAAATGGTCTGTTCGTCAAAATGCTTTCCGATGATCTGCAGTCCGAGCGGAAGTCCTTGAGTGAATCCGCAAGGAACGGAAATGCCTGGAAGCCCTGCAAGGTTTACAGGAATCGTCAGCAAGTCGTTTGCGTACATAGTCAGGATATCATGGACTACGCCGCCGATTTTGAATGCAGGTGCCGGAGTTGTCGGTCCGATGACCACATCATATTTTTCAAAAATATCATCGAAGTCCTTTTTAATGAGCGTGCGGACTTGCTGTGCCTTTTTATAATAAGCATCGTAAAAGCCGGAACTCAATGCAAAAGTTCCAAGCATGATACGGCGTTTCACTTCATCGCCGAATCCTTCCGAACGTGTCTTTTTATAAAGATCGATCAGGTTTTCTGGGTTTGGCGTCCTGTAGCCATAACGGACACCGTCAAACCTTGCAAGGTTTGAGGATGCTTCAGAAGAAGCGAGCAAATAGTATGTAGCCACTCCGTATTTGGAGTGCGGCAGGGATACTTCTTCCCATGTCGCGCCCAATCCTTCCAGCACTTTAAGCGCAGCCAGGACAGACTCGCGGGAGGCTTCGCTTACACCTTCGCCCAAGTATTCCTTTGGCACCGCAATTTTCAGGCCTTTGATGTCGCCTGTCAGCCCTGCCACATAATCGGGAACATCCTTATCGACTGAAGTGGAATCATGCGGATCCAAGCCGGAAATGGCTTGCAGGATATAAGCATTGTCCTCAACGGTGCGTGTGAAAGGCCCGATTTGGTCAAGTGAAGAAGCAAAAGCCACAAGACCATATCTTGATACGCGTCCATATGTAGGCTTCAATCCGACAACACCGCAGAAAGCTGCCGGCTGGCGGATGGAACCGCCTGTATCGGAACCGAGCGCAAACGGGACTTCTCCTGCAGCGACAGCCGCAGCCGAGCCCCCTGAAGATCCGCCGGGAACCGACTCAAGATTCCAAGGGTTTGCCGTAACTTGAAAAGCTGAGTTTTCCGTTGTGGAGCCCATGGCAAACTCGTCCATGTTCATTTTTCCGATGGTCACCGTATTGGAGGCATTGAGCTTTTCCATGACGGTAGCATCGTAAATGGGATCAAAGTTTTCAAGGATTTTGCTCGCACAGGTAGTGCGGAGCCCTTTTGTGACGATGTTATCCTTGATGCCGGCAGGAATGCCAAACAGGACATTGCCCGCCTCATCCGTTCCAAGCTTTTCATCCAGCTTTTTGGCTTTGGCACGTGCATTTTCTTCGTCCAGCGTCAAAAATGCTTTTACCTTGCCCTCTACTTCGCTGATCCGTTTAAATGACTCGTCCACAAGATCAGAAACGGTTACTTCTTTTTTATGTAAAAGTTCATGCAAATCTGCTATTTTATGATCAAATAGTGACATGTGGTCCCCTCCTTACTCCAATATCGATGGAACTTTGATTTGGCCATCCTGATGGTCAGGCGCATTCTTCAGCACTTCTTCTCGCGGCAATCCTTTTTCCGCCACATCTTCACGCATGATGTTTTTTTGTTCAAACACGTGGGATGTAGGCTCAATGCTCGCCACATCAATTTCATCCAGCTTCTCGGCCATTGAAATGATCTTGGCCAGGTCATCCGCCAACGCAGCAGCTTGTTCCTCATTTATATCAAGTCGGGCTAAATGTGCGACGTGATGCACTTGTTCTTTCGAAATCTTTGACATTTTCATACACCTCCGTGATAAAGTCAAACGCTTGCAATACTCTTGATAATATCAGAAACAGCGGATGGCGGGCAAGAGGAACAAGGGAAAAGAACCTTGCTCTCCTTGCATGGCCATCCGGCTTTTCCGGTCAGAAGCTCCAGCGCTTGTCGCGCCCGAGCTGGCGCCTTCCGCTTTTCTTATTGTCCAGCTTCAGGCGCCAGCCCCTCGAGGTCATAAGCCATATCACTGCGGAGGTCAGGACCTCCTGCGTGATCCGTCTTATGCTTGTCGGGGCTGATCAGGCGCCTTCCGCTTTTCGTTGTCCAGCTCCAGGCGCCATCGGCTCGAGGTCATAAGACGAAACTCTCCGGAGGTCAGGACCTCCTGCAAGTTTCGTCTTATGCTTGCCGCCGATAGGCAGGCGCCTCCGCTTTTCTTATTGTCCAGCTGCGGCTCCTATCGACTAGCGCCCTTCCGGCCACCTCCCTACGATAAGTCAACATCGATTCGCTTCGCTCATCGTGTTTCCTTTATCTCAGTCGATGCCCGTCCAGGCCGTACGTCGATGATCAGGCGCCTTCCGCTTTTCCTTAATAGATGTGTACAAACGGCTCCTTCTCCCCGGCCTTCCTGACGATGAGGGCCTCCGCACCGTTGACGGACGTGATGTTGACCTCGACCGTTATATAGTCGGGGAAGTGGTCCATGACAAGGGAAGTGGCCCACTGCGTGAACCCGATGATTTCCGCTTGGCCGTACAGCTGGATCGGGATGTCGATTTTCAGCTCCAGGAATTGGCCGTCCTTGTAAAAAGCCCGTCCGATGACGCCATTAAAGTTCGGGAAGTATTTCTCCACGTCATCCTTGAACCGCAGGAAGAATGCAAGGTCATCCCTGCGCTCCTTTTCCGCTTGCGATGAAGGGAAGAGATAATACTGTTCATCGACTTTTTTCCAATCTCCCAAAGCAGAGCTCCCTTTGCCTGCATTCGCGTAGGCAAAGAAGGTGCCGGGAACCACCGTGTTCTTGCCTTTTTGCTCAAATAAGGCAATGGTGATGGGAACATCCTCAAGACCTTTCATGCCGCGAACGCGCTTTATGACTTCATCCGCGATTTTCTTCCCCTCCGCCTCCAGCTGGTCATGAGAAATTTCATGGTGGAAGGTGGCGCCGAACTTTTCCTTTTGGTAGTAATGGACAGAATTCATCGCCAGTCCGATGACCACTCCGCCAAGCTTGACCGTATTTTCATTTTTAATTAGATAGTTATGTTCAAGAATATGGGCCAGATATATCGGATTTTTTTCGTTCTGTTCTTCGATCGAGCCTTTTCCCGCATTAACGGGATTCAGCCCGACGTTATCTTCTTCATCCAATTTCCGCTCTTTCAGCTGCTCGGGGGTGTACTTCCTGTTCAGCCATTTGGTGACGGTCTTGCTGTCAAGATGCTGCCCCTCTTGGAATACATATTTATCGGGGGAAAATTGCTCCATCGCCACACGCATCAGACCGGTTTCAAATTCATTGATGTCATAATTGGATTGCAGGTTCGCCACCACCATGCCCCTCGATTTGCTCGGCACAAAAGGAACAATCGAACGATACGTATCGCTGATTTGGTAGTTTGGAATGATTGCTGTATCCTTTTGCTCTTCTTTCTTTTGGACAACCTCATTCTCTTTCTCGAATACGGGTGCGCATCCGCTTATGAGCATAGCCGCTAAAAGCGGCGGTAACCATTTTTTCATGCTTTTATTTCCACCTTTATGATTCAAGTTCTTCCAAAAGCCTCTCCTCGTCCCAAACCTCAATGCCCAGTTCGTTGGCTTTGGTCAGCTTGGACCCTGCGTCCTCGCCTGCCACAACCAGGTCCGTTTTCTTGCTTACGCTCCCTGCCACATTGGCCCCAAGAGCCTCCAATTTTTCCTTTGCCTCGTTTCGTGACAGCTTCTCCAGCTTTCCTGTCAAGACGATGGTTTTTCCGGCAAAAAATGAATCAGAGTCCTCACTTAGCACCTTTTTCGGCCCCAGATATACCATGTTGACTTCTGCTGTCTTCAGCTTGGATATAAGCTGGTTAAACTCTTCATTCTCAAAGGAAGTGGCTACAGCGTCC
>DATBUB010000426.1:0-7738 GCA_036516555.1 Bacillaceae bacterium | reverse complement strand
AGCCTTTTTATTTTCAATGAAAGCAAAATACCTTTGTAAATCAGCATTGTTTATATATAACTAGTTCAACCCCGCAGTTTCGGGGTTTTTTATATTTTCAAAGTGGCACTCTTGTCCCCTTGTTTGGATGTGTTTTTCGCCGTTCGGCATTACATAACAGTATACACGGAATAACATTCTTCTTGCTCTAGGCTGCCATTGAGGGTCCTTTTTTGAAAAACCTCCTTCCTGTGTATTAAATTTCTCATATCATGGATTATCTAAATCATTTTTATCGCATCAACTGTGCTGTTCAATTAGATTGTGCTCCCAGAAATGTAAGGCTTTTATTGCATATTGCAGGATACATTGTGTAACAGTTGAACTTCAAAACCAAATATGTTAAAAGAGAATAGTCCCTGATTAAGAATCCCTATGAAGAAGGATTTACAGTTTTTATGCCATAGGAGCAGTATATGTTCCCCATAATTTACTCCAAGTAATGATAGTTGTTTTGAGAGACCTGTGAAGCAGCGATTTTCCCCCTTGAATCTCCCTATGCTAAATGCTGTGGATGAAGTATAAATTCTCCCCATCTTAGGGCATAAGAGAAAGAGAAATTTTTTAAACAATCAGGAAAACACCAAAAAAAAGTCCATGTGAGGGCTTCTTTTTTATTACTTGTACGGGAGGTTGGAACTATGCATTTATTACCAAGGGAAATTGATAAACTCATGATTGTAGTAGCAGCTGATCTTGCCAGACGCCGAAAGGAAAGGGGCTTGAAGCTAAATCATCCGGAGGCAGTTGCCCTTATCACGTATGAAGTATTAGAAGGGGCAAGAGATGGGAAAACTGTTGCCGAATTAATGGCATACGGAGCCACCATTTTGTCGAGGGAGGACGTTATGGAGGGTATCCCGGAGATGATTCCCGATATTCAAGTGGAAGCAACTTTTCCTGACGGAACAAAGCTAGTAACCGTCCACAGCCCAATTCGATAATACAACTTTAGGAGGGATGACCCATGCAACCAGGACAATTTATTTTAAAAGAAGAGGAAATTATTTGTAATGAAGGGAAAACGGTTTTCACTCTCTCTGTTACAAATACGGGTGACCGCCCTATCCAAGTAGGCTCACACTTTCACTTCTATGAAGTCAATGAAGCCCTTCAATTTAACAGAAAAGAAGCTTATGGAAAACGTTTAAACGTTCCTGCCGGGGCAGCAGTGCGCTTTGAACCGGGCGATGAAAAGGAAATTCAGCTGATTGAATATACCGGAGAGCGTCGGGTTTATGGATTTAACAATAAAGTGGATGGGCCGTTAGAAAGGAGAAATGAATCATGAGTTTTAAAATGTCCAGAAAGCAATATGCAGAAATGTTTGGCCCTACGACTGGAGATTCCGTCCGGCTCGCTGATACCGATTTGTTCATACAAATTGAGAAAGATTACACTGTGTATGGAGAAGAAGTGGTGTTTGGCGGCGGAAAAGTAATTCGGGACGGCATGGGTCAGCACCCCCTCGCCACTCGTGCAGACGGTGCAGCGGATACGGTGATCACAAACGTCATTATTTTTGATTATACGGGCATTGTTAAAGCGGATCTTGCTATCCGAGATGGCAAAATTTCAGGAATCGGCAAAAGCGGGAATCCGCTTATTATGGACAATGTTGATATCATTATTGGCGCTTCAACAGAAATCATTGCCGGTGAAGGGTTGATCGTTACAGCTGGTGCTATTGATACTCATGTTCATTTTGTTAATCCCCAACAAGTTCAAGTAGCGCTATCGGCTGGTACAACTACTTTAATCGGCGGTGGTACAGGTCCTGCCACTGGGTCAAAGGCTACGACCGTAACCCCCGGCGAATGGAATATCCACCGGATGCTTGCAGCTGCGGAAGGTCTCCCCATTAATATCGGTTTTACCGGAAAAGGACATGCCGCTTCCACTGAACCTTTAGCAGAGCAAGTAAAAGCCGGAGTCATCGGTTTAAAGGTTCATGAAGATTGGGGAGCGACTGGCTCATCACTTGATTATGCACTGCGAGTTGCCGATGAATATGACATTCAAGTAGCCCTTCATGCAGATACATTGAATGAAAGCGGATTTATGGAACACACAATGGCTGCTGTTAAAGACCGTGTTCTTCACATGTACCATACGGAAGGCGCAGGCGGCGGACATGCCCCTGATTTAATCAAATCAGCGGGATATCCCAACATCCTGCCATCTTCAACGAACCCTACTATGCCTTATACCGTTAACACGATTGACGAACATTTGGACATGGTTATGGTATGCCATCACTTAAATCCTTCTGTCCCAGAGGATATTGCTTTCGCGGATTCCAGGATTAGACGGGAAACGATTGCTGCGGAAGACATCTTGCAGGATATGGGTGTATTCAGCATGGTGAGCTCGGATTCCCAAGCGATGGGCCGTGTGGGTGAAGTCACTTTACGCACTTGGCAAGTTGCAGACAAAATGAAAATGCAAAGGGGCCTCCTTAAAGGCGACAGTAAGTACGCGGACAACAACCGGGCCAAGCGCTACATTGCCAAGTACACGATCAACCCAGCGATTACACATGGTATATCCAACCATGTCGGCTCAATTGAAGTAGGAAAAATGGCAGACCTTGTCCTCTGGTCACCGGCATTCTTCGGAGTGAAGCCTGAAATGGTGCTGAAAAACGGCCTTGCTGTGATAGGTTTAATGGGAGATGCCAATGCTTCTATCCCGACTCCGCAGCCGTATATCTCCAGACCGATGTATGCCCAGTACGGAAAGGCATTATCAAAAAGTTCTGTTACTTTTATTTCTCAGGCTGCTTTTGATGATGGCGTTCATGAAAAGCTCGGACTTGAAAAAATAGTTCTCCCTGTAGGAGGCATTCGGACATTAACGAAAAGAGACATGAAGCTAAATGGTGAAACACCTGAAATCACGGTTGACCCGCAAACATATGAAGTAAGAGTAAACGGGGAACTGCTTACATGTGAACCTGTAGAAATTGTGCCAATGGGCCAGCGATATTTCTTATTCTGAGGTGAATGCATTGATTATTGAAAAAGTGGTTACGAATTTGGACCAAATGGATCAAAACGAAATTAATAAGCGTCATGTAGAAAAAGTTTATTTAGAAAGCGCACATTTGGTCAAACGAATTCAGCGTGTAAAGACCGATCATGGGAGGGAACTGGGGATTCGCTTAACGGAGCCGCGCGATCTTTTAGCAGGTGATGTATTGTACATGGATGAAGATAATATGATTGTGATTGACGTGCTGTCTGATGATTTGCTCGTCATCAGCCCCCGGAATATAAAGGAAATGGGCACCATCGCTCATCAGCTCGGCAATCGGCATCTCCCTGCCCAATTTGAAGACGACGATATGCTCGTCCAATACGATTATTTAGTAGAAGAACTGCTGCAAGAACTCGGCATCCCCTTTAAACGGGAAGAAAGAAAAGTAAAGCAAGCGTTCCGGCATATAGGGCATAGCCATGGATAAAAACTTGCTTTCATTGTTCCAATTGTGCGATTCGAACTTTCCAACTGGCGCTTTCAGCCACTCTTTTGGTTTGGAAAGCTATATACAAGCTGATACAGTGAGAGATCAAAAAACTTTTTTTAACTGGCTTCAAGTGTATGTTCATGAACAGCTTATTTATACAGATGGTCTCGCCTGCCGGCTTGTTTATGATGCACTGATAGAAGAAGACCTTGAACTAGTATGGAGAATGAGCCGCCTGCTGACGGTTCAAAACTTGCCGAGGGAAACGCGCGAAGGTACTCAAATGATTGGGGACCGCATGTTAAAACTCTCTCAATCTTTATATCATTTCCCTATACTTTCTCTATATAGGGAACAGATCAAGAAAAAGCAGTCATTCGCCCACCCTGCTATTGTATTTACAATGGTCGCTCACGGGCTTGAGGTTTCAAAGCCAAATTCCATCCTCTATTATTTGTATTCTGCCGTTTCAAGTCTTGTCCAAAATGCTGTGCGTGCCATCCCTCTTGGCCAGACAGCCGGACAATTGATTACTCATCAATTTCATCCCGTACTGCATCAGGCAGTAGAAAAAATTATACAATTGCCGGAAGATGATTTCGGCATCGTTTCTCCAGGATTGGAACTCGCTCAAATGCAGCATGAACGAGTCAATATTCGTATATTTATGTCGTAAAGTTTGATGATAAAAGAAAAGGAAGTGTTTGTATGGAACCGATAAAAATTGGTGTTGGTGGGCCAGTCGGTGCAGGGAAAACAATGCTCGTTGAAAAACTGACCCGCCATTTAGAAGGCGAAATTAATATGGCTGTCGTGACAAATGACATTTACACGAAGGAAGACGCTAAGTTTTTGATGCAAAACGGCGTACTGGCAGAAGACCGCATCATTGGCGTGGAAACCGGCGGCTGTCCTCATACAGCTATCCGTGAGGATGCATCAATGAACTTTGCGGCAATTGATGAGCTAATCAGCCGGCACCCTGACTTAGAGTTAATTTTTGTGGAGAGCGGCGGTGACAATCTGGCGGCAACATTCAGCCCTGAACTCGTCGACTTTTCTATTTACATTATCGATGTGGCCCAAGGAGAAAAGATTCCGCGGAAAGGCGGCCAAGGCATGATTAAATCCGATTTATTCATTATCAACAAAACAGACCTCGCTCCGTTTGTAGGTGCCAGCCTCGATGTAATGGCTGAAGATACAAAAGTATTTCGCGGTGACAAACCATTTGTGTTTACGAACTTGAAAAATGAAGAAGGACTCGATGAAGTCATTGACTGGATTAAGAAACACACATTATTAAAAGGATTGGAATAATATGACAGACTGGACAGGTGTGCTATCCCTGGACCTGGAAGACCGGAAAGGAAAAACCGTTGCTAGAAATGTATTTTTCCAAGGGGCATTCAAAGTGATGAGGCCGGTTTACCATGACGACACAGGTCAGGTTTGTTATTACCTATTAAACCCGGGCGGCGGATATTTAGACGGTGACCGATACAAGATGAAAATTACAGCAGACGAAGGCGCCAAAGCCACTTTAACAACCCAGTCTGCAACGAAAGTGTATAAAACGCCTAAAGATTGTGCCTTTCAGGAGACAGAGATTACATTAAAGAAAAACAGTTATTTGGAATTCCTTCCGGATCCGCTGATTGCTTATGAGAATGCCAGGTACCAACAGAAAAATATCGTTTTCATGGAAACAGGTGCTGCGTTTCTCTACACAGACATCCTTACCCCCGGCTGGTCCCCGAGCGGAGCGAAATTCACATATGATACCATTCAATTAATCAACGAAATTTATTTGGACGGTGAACTTGCGGTTTTTGACCACATTAAATTGGTACCGGCTAAGCAAAATATTTCAGGATTAGGCATTATGGAAGACTTTACTCACCTTGGTTCGATGATTGTGATTGGTGAAAAAACGAGCAACATTCTCCTCGATCAATTGTATGAATTAATCCGGGCAAACGGATCCAATATAAAATTTGGACTTTCACGGCTTGCTGTGCCTGGGTTTAGCATTAGGATTTTAGCCAACACCACCCAGGTGATCGAACGAATATTTGCAGAGTGCCATAGCTTGGTCACCCGCGAATGGTTTGGCGTCACCCCAAATTCTCTAAGAAAATACTAATCGAACGAACTCCGGCAGGTTTTGAAGCTGCCGGGGTTTTTATAATAAAAAAAGGTTTTTCTTGAAAAAATAGAGTATTTGATTTAGATTAGGGAAAATACTTAGTTAGAAAATCTCTTGAGGGGGTTTAGGCGATGTCTGAAAAAATGAACGATGAACCAGTACTTGATGATTTTGAGATAGACACTGTATTTGAAGACCGTGTTTATCAAAGGTATGCTTTCACATTTAAAATTGATGGAGATGAGTTTAAAGGCCACTTTCATGAGGATGACATACAATGGCTGCATCCCCATCCAAAACAAATGGTTGGGGAAGAAAAGATTGATGCAATTGAGTCGATGATACATAAATTAATGAAACAATACGGAATTTCAAGCGCCGTACATAATTTAGAAGTAAAGCCTGCTTTTGAAGACAGGGTGCATGAACGCCATCAATTTACTTTGCAGGTCCAAGGAGAGGAATTTAAAGGATTTGTTCATGAAGGAGAAATTCAATGGTTCCACCCGCAGCCTAAGCAAAAGCTGGAAGAAGAACAGATTCAGGCAATCGAGAGCCAAATCCATGAAAAAGTAGCGGAACATGAAAAAGGTGTAAAAGAGCAATAGTTGAAAAAGACAGCGGCATAACTTTTCACCGCAGCCAAGTGCAAAAAAGACCATCCTTATCGGCTGGCCTTTTTTGCATTTAGTCTATTTTTTTATCCCATTCCTCAATGTTCCACAATACACCAAAGCCATGATGACCGAGCGTGCGAGCGCTGATTCCCGACACCTTCTTATTGACCCCATAAAGAGCCTCCAGATAAACAAGGAAGTTATAGGGCGGATCCACAGCCAGCTCTTCTTGGAACTGTTTATAATAGAATTTTCTCTGTTCCATTTCTGTCGTTGTCCGCGCTTTCATCAACAGCTCATCAACCTTCTTATTACGATAAGAACCGAGGTTATATTGACCGTTTCCTATTTCGCTGCTGTGGAATAAACGGTACGTATGATCATCGGGATCAAACTCACTGCCCCAGCCAATAATCAAAGCCTCTTCTCCATCGTATTTCACTGCATGCTGATCAACTGGTTTTGGCACGGCTATAATGCCAAACGGCTTCAGCTGTTCGGAAACGACATTGGCAAGCGCCACCCGAACGGTATCCTGTACAGGTGAAACAAGCTCAAATTCAAAACGCTTCCCATCTTTCATGAGCACGCCGTCGCTCCCTTTTACCCAGCCGGCATCCGCCAACAGCTGCTTTGCTTTTTCGGCATTGTACGTAAAGGCCTCTTTCTGTGAAACGCCAGCCCATGATTTTTGTAAAGGCCCATAAGCCGCCTCTCCTTTGCCTGCCAGCACACCTTTCAACAATTCTTCTCTGTTCACTGCGAGATTCATCGCCTGGCGCACCCTTTTATCCTGAAACAATGGCAGATCAAAATTATACATTACTGCCCGGTAGTCAGCAGTTGAGACTTCGTGTACCTTGTATGGATCATCTTCTTTAACTCCTGCCAATTGGTTAGGTTCCAGGATGGCTAAATCAATTTCACCTGTTTTTAACTGCAGCGCCCTTGTATTCGCATCTGGCACCGCTTTAAAGACCACTTCGTCTAATTTGGGAGACGGACCATAATAACCTTCGTTTCGTTCCAAGATAATCGTGTGATCGCTCCGCCATTCCTTTAATTTAAATGGACCATTGCCGACCGGGTTCCGGTTAAATTCCGTTTCATTTATTTTTTCTCCGCGCAATAGATGTTCCGGTACAATGCCGATTTTCAATTTATCAAGCAGAGGAGGAAACGGACGGTGAAGAGTCATCTTTACTTCAAAGTCACCTGTTGCTTCCACTGTTTTAATTTCATTGAATTCGCCGGCAATCGGTGTGTTTGTTTCCGGGTTTTTAATCTGATCGAAAGTAAACTTCACGTCTTTTGCTGTAACAGGTTTTCCATCTTGCCATTTAGCGTCTTGCCGAAGGGTAAATGTGTAAATCAATTGATCATCTGAAATTTCCCAGCTCTTTGCCAAATCTGGAGTGACTTGATTATTTTCATCCGGTTTCGTTAATCCACGAAAAATAAGGG
>DATBUB010000425.1:0-1625 GCA_036516555.1 Bacillaceae bacterium | reverse complement strand
CCTTCATAAATCGATGTTGCAGCGATTGTTTTTTCTTCAAATTTTTTCATTTATCGCCCACTCCTGTTCTATTCCATTTCCCGATAATCATACATTCTACCATACATCCGGGAGGGGATTGGAAATGAAGGTATTCATAAGCCAAAATGTCTTTTTTATGGCCGGAAAGCCTTGGGAAATAAGAGAGAAGCTGAAGCTTTATGCTAAAAAGCATGTCTATGTAAAAGAGCTGATTGAAAAAGCTCCGCCGAACAACTGCCTTTAAGCGTATGGTTGGTGGTATTTAGCGCCTTCCAGTAAAATGAGGAAAAGCACATAGAAAAGGCGGGGGTTGTATGGAGCAACGCAAATTGGGAAAATCAGATCTGCATATTTCCAAGCTGGGTCTGGGATGCATGTCGCTTGGGACAGATCAGAAGAAAGCTGCAAAAATCATTGAAACCGCCCTGGATGAGGGAATCAATTATTTTGACACTGCCGATCTGTATGATTTTGGCACTAATGAAGAAATTGTGGGTACCGCATTGTCCTCAAAGCGCGACCAGATCATCCTGGCAACAAAGGCAGGAAACCGCTGGAATAAAGATAAGGATGGGTGGGTATGGGATCCTTCCAAATCATATATTAAAGAAGCAGTCAAAGAGAGTCTCCGGCGGTTGAAAACTGATTACATCGATTTATATCAATTACATGGCGGAACGATTGGCGACCCGATGGAAGAAACGATTGAAGCTTTCGAGGAACTGAAGGAAGAGGGTCTCATCCGTCATTATGGCATCTCATCCATCCGCCCAAACGTCATCGATGAGTATGTCCGCCGTTCATCCATTGTAAGCGTCATGATGCAATACAGCCTCTTGGACAGGCGTCCGGAGGAAATCATGCCCTTCCTGAAGGAACATGAAATCAGCGTTGTGACAAGAGGCTCGGTCGCCAAAGGCACATTGAGCGACAAAATGCTGGATAAGCTGGATGCTGGGCAGGAAATCGAAGAATACCTGGACTATTCCCCGGCAGAAGTCAAGGAACTGATCCAAAGCATACGGGCCAAGCTGTTAAACGAAAACCGTTCACTGAATGAAATTGCTCTGCAGTTTAATTTGGCTAATGATTCGGTCGCTTCCGTCGTGACGGGAGCAAGCAGCCCGGAGCAGGTGCTGGATAATGCGCGGGCAGTGAATGCCAATCCCCTTTCATCGGAGGAGCTGGCCTTTTTAAAAATGATTGCCAAACAGAGCCGCTATACGGATCATAGAATATCCTGACCCTTCTGCATTTTTCAATATGGTGCGGGAACATTCAACATATAGGATCCTTTTATTTTTTCTTGAAAAGTCCCGCCTGGTCCTTAGTCCCAATGACTTAAGGCCATTCCCTTCTTTTTTGACGTTCTTAGCTATGGATTGACAACCTTTACCACGATATACCATTTTTGTTTGTTCGCATCCAAACTTATCGACATCGACATTTTTCTTGGGACTGTGTCTTTTTTAATCCCTATACTTGACTTAATGAACAGTGACAAAGGCAAATCTGATCGAAAGACAGAGACGCAAAGCCACAGGCCTACGGTTGAATATGACTACGGCGGCTGGGTTACCTCGATACTACGTGTATTTTAGGGG
>DATBUB010000424.1:0-15254 GCA_036516555.1 Bacillaceae bacterium | reverse complement strand
TTAAATTGAAAATGCTTTGTCTTATGGCGATATAGCCTCATTGCCGCCGTCATTCCCGGAGCGCCCCCCGCAAGAGCCATCCCCCAAAGGTTTTTTTCGCTGATTCTCCGCTTTCCCTTCTGTGCAAGCCTCTTATCTTTCCTCATCATGCTCCAGCCGATTCCATTGACAGCCAAAAAATAGATTCCCAGCAGCCACTTTGCCATCTCTTTATCCCCCTATCCGAAAAGAGCCATTCCGTTTTTACGGAATGGCTCAGACTGATGACAAACGCTCGCTGTCTTCTTATCCAGCATCAGCGCCCAGCCGCTCGAGGTCATAAACCATTCCGCTCCGCGGCCAAAGACGCCACTGTGCAGATTGTCTTATGCTTGCCGCGGCTGACCAAGGGGCATCTGCTTTTAGAGGTTCCTTCGCCCCCTCGCCGTGCTCATTGCCGAATAAGCAAATCCGCTCCTCAGGAGGCTTCGCGCCTCGGAAGACAACATTTTCATTCAGTCTGATATCGGCAGAAATTTGATTTTTTCTAAAAACTAAGCCATTCCGCAAGCGGAATGGCTTAGTTATACGATCTATTAAAAGTCTGTTTACAAAGCAGCCTTTGCTTTGCTTGCCAGTTCAGCAAATGCCTTTTCATCAGAAACGGCAAGATCGGCAAGCATTTTGCGGTTGACATCGATGCCAGCCACTTTCAGGCCGTGCATCAAACGGCTGTAAGAAAGGCCGTTCATGCGGGCAGCAGCATTAATGCGCGTAATCCACAATTTGCGGAAGTCGCGCTTTTTGTTGCGGCGATCGCGGTATGCATACAAGTAAGATTTCATTACTTGCTGGTTGGCAACTTTGAATAATGTATGTTTGGAACCATAATAACCTTTGGCTAATTTAAGAACTTTTTTACGACGTTTGCGGGTTACTGTACCGCCTTTTACACGTGGCATATTATTTCCCTCCTAATTGGATCTAAGCTCTATAGAAAATTACTTAATGTTGTCAAGCAGGTGGCGAATACGACGGAAATCGCCTTTGGATACCATTGTGGATTTACGCAGTTTGCGTTTTTGCTTTGTTGATTTATTGGCAAACAAGTGGCTTGTATAAGCGTGGGAACGCTTCAGCTTACCTGAACCTGTTTTTTTGAAACGCTTCGCTGCGCCGCGGTGTGTTTTCATTTTTGGCATAGGGTTTTCCTCCTCAAAACATTACTTTTCATTTTTTGGTGCTAAAACCAGGAACATGCTCCGGCCGTCCATTTTCGGCTTCGATTCAACTGTAGCCACGTCTTCACACTCTTCGGCGAAGCGGGTAAGGACTCGCTGTCCAATTTCCTTATGGGTAATGGCACGTCCTTTAAAGCGAATGGAAGCTTTCACTTTATCGCCCTTTTCAAGAAACTTGCGGCCATTGCGCAGTTTCGTGTTAAAGTCATGTTCATCAATCGTTGGACTCAGTCGAACTTCCTTCACATTGATCACTTTCTGGTTTTTGCGGGCTTCTTTATCTTTTTTCTGCTGTTCAAAGCGGAACTTTCCATAGTCCATGATCCTGGCTACAGGAGGTTTCGCATTGGGTGCAACAAGAACAAGATCAAGGTTTACGCGCGAAGCGATTTCCAGCGCTTCATTTCGGGATTTCACACCCAATTGTTCACCATTTTGATCAACGAGACGAAGTTCACGGGCACGGATGCCTTCATTTACAAACATATCTTTGCTAATAGTTAGCCACCTCCAAGGTAATATCGCGAATACAAAGTTTGGGCTGCAAGAAAGCAGTTTGGCTGCCCATATTTGCATTAAAAAAAGTGCGGGCACAAAGGCACCCGCACTGCATTCACGTAAAAATAAACAAGAATGGCATTATACAATGAACCTGCCAACAGCCGGAAGGCGTCGATCAGGCGAGAAGCGGGCTGCTCCTTCTTCCACAAACCAGTATTCAATTTACCTTGTTAACTATATCATATGCAAATCTTGATGTCAAACTCAAATCGGATAACAACGTCTTTCATCATATCAAATCACCTTTTCAAAAGCAAGATGTTTTTTTAAAATGTTTAATTTGCCTCCAGCGGGTAAAACTTTTGGTAACGGCCCTGCCGTTAACCGGCAAGGTATCTCATAGGAGGTTGAAAGCATGAAACGTTTCGCATATCCGATTATCGCCTCGCTTGCGGCTTTCGGACTGGCTGCCTGCTCGGATGATCCGTCCGTAGATAATCATCCAAAAGAGCAGATGACCCAGTCTGATGACAAGCAGATCAATACCCCCGACGATAAGAGCAAGGAAAATGCCGGAAATAAATCAGATGGCGGCAAGGTTCAGGAAGACCAGAGCGCTTCCGATCAAATGGCAGACCTCCCCTTTACAAAGTTTGAACTGGAGGTCACCTACGCTCCCGATTTGGACTATGACTTTGAATACCATGAAAAAAGCACCCATGATGGCGACTATCGGGCCGAGCTGGTTGACGAACTGCATAACAAGCGTCTGAAAGGGGCCGAAGCTCTCCAAGCCATCTCTACACAAATGCAGACCCTTGAGCTGGATGCAAACACCTCACAGGAGGAAGCCATTCAGCGCACATTGGACGCATTTGATTTAAAGGATGATTACACAAACTTTGAACTTGAATACACCTTGAAAGATGGCACACAGAAAAAATTTGAAGACAGATAAAAACTCGCCGGCGGGCGAGTTTTTATTGTCAGAACCGTTTTACTTCCGCAACCAATTGTTCGGCAAATTGATCAAAAGGAACCGTTTCAGATTTTTGTTCCCCATATTTTCTTACATTGACGGACTCTTCCTTGATCTCATTGTCGCCAACGACGAGCATATAAGGGATTTTCTGTATTTGTGCTTCCCGGATCTTATAGCCGATTTTCTCATCCCGGCCATCCAGTTCGACACGGAAACCTTTCGCTTTCAGCTCATCAGCCACTTTTCTGGCATAATCGTAGTGCGCATCGGGAGAAACCGGGATGACCTGTACCTGAACAGGAGCAAGCCATGTCGGGAAGGCCCCTTTGTATTCCTCAATCAGGAATGCGACAAAACGTTCCATCGTGGAGACGACTCCCCGGTGGATGACCACCGGCCGGTGCTGTTTGCCGTCTTCCCCTACATAAGTCAAGTCAAATCGTTCAGGCAGTAGGAAGTCCAGCTGCACAGTAGAGAGAGTCTCTTCTTTGCCAAGAGCCGTACGGACCTGAACATCGAGCTTTGGTCCATAAAAAGCCGCTTCACCCTCTGCTTCGTAGTACTCGACACCTAATTCATCCATGGCACCTTTCAGCATAGCTTGTGCTTTATTCCACATTTCGTCATCGTCAAAATATTTTTCTTTGTCTTCAGGATCCCGATAGGAAAGGCGGAAAGAATATTCGCTGATATCAAAGTCTTTATAAACCTCGATGATCAAATTCACCACGCGGATGAACTCTTCTTTAATCTGATCCGGGCGGACGAAAATATGTGCATCATTCAGCGTCATTCCTCTGACCCTCTGAAGGCCGCTCAATGCCCCGGACATTTCATAACGGTGCATTGTCCCAAGCTCCGCTATCCGGATGGGAAGCTCGCGGTAGCTGTGAATGTCATTTTTATAGATCATCATATGATGCGGGCAATTCATTGGGCGCAGGACAAGCTGCTCATTGTCCATTTCCATGACAGGGAACATATTTTCCTGGTAGTGATCCCAGTGTCCGCTTGTTTTATAAAGGTCCACATTGGCAAGAACCGGAGTATATACGTGGTCATAACCGAGCTGGACTTCCTTGTCCACGATGTAGCGCTCAATCGTTCTCCGGATTGTGGCTCCTTTCGGCAGCCATAGTGGCATCCCTTGACCAACTTTTTGGGAGTTTGTAAATAGGCTGAGTTCTTTTCCCAGTTTACGGTGATCCCGTTCCTTTGCCTCTTCAAGCATTTTCAAGTAATGCTCCAAGGCGTCTTTTTTGAAGAATGCTGTTCCGTATACACGCTGCAGCATTTTGTTGTTGCTGTCGCCCCTCCAGTATGCACCTGCAATGCTCAGCAATTTAAACTCCTTCAATTTGCCGGTTGACGGGACATGTATCCCCCTGCACAAATCAAAAAATTCGCCTTGCTCATAGATTGTCACTTTTTCATCTTCTGGTATGGCATCAATCAATTCCTGCTTGTATTCGTCATCAGCAAAAAGTTGTTTCGCTTCATCTCTGGAAACCTCCTTGCGGACAACTTCCAAATTTTCATTGATGATTTTTTTCATTTCTTTTTCTATTTGAGGAAAGTCCTCAGATGACAGGGACTGCTCAAGATCCATGTCATAATAGAAACCGTCTTCAATGACAGGGCCAACACCAAGCTTTACATTTGGATAGAGGCGTTTCACTGCTTGGGCAAGAAGATGGGCGCTGCTGTGGCGCAGTATTTCCAATGCTTCTTTATTGTCTGAAGTGATGATTTCAATGGAACCATCCTCTTCCAGCGGCCTTCTAAGATCGTACAGCTCACCATTCCATTTTCCGGCCAATGCTTTCTTTTTCAGGCCCGGACTGATGGAAGCGGCTATGTCTTCAGTTGTGGTCCCTCTGGCAAACTCCTTTATCGAACCGTCCGGAAACGTAATATGAATGTTTTCTGACATGTCAACCACTCCTTTAATCTGTAATGAATATAAAAAAAGCCCGCCCCTGGAAAGGGGCGAGCTTTGAGCACGCGGTTCCACCCTAGTTCTCATGGCGCACAGCAGCGTTCCATGACTTCGGTTTCCTGTTAACGGAGAATCTCCGCCAGACATTACTTCCTGCATCGCAGTTTCATGACTGGAGTTCAAAGGCGGTAAGCATTCAATCCGTGTTGGGAAGCTCCCAGCTTCATCCTCCCTCTCTGTGAACCGTAAAAGAATACCCGTGTCCTTATCATGACTTTAAATGTTTTGAATTTAAAAGCTATTATAGCGGGTGAGGATTTAATTTGCAAGGAACAAATGAAAAAACTTTTTAATCTGCATGTGATTTTCTCAGGATATGAAAATGCAAACATGGAAACGTGACGAGCCGCTCTTCGAATATATTGCACAATGTTCTCACAAGGGCCTGATCTTCCTGGTCCGTATACACATATATTTTTTTGGGAGCAAGCGACAAGAGCGGTGCAATGACGGCGGAGTCGATGTAAACCGGATGGTTGGAGAATAGCCTTCTGTCCATGATATCCCTAAGATCCTCTTTCTTCAATTCCGTTAGATTTTCATCATAAAAGGAAAGCTGTCCGTCCAGGTACAGATGGATGGTTTGTTTTCTGGGTGATCTTTCTTGAAGGTAGTTTCTGAGCATGTGAATAAACATCTGGTACTCCTGTTCCATCTTATACTCATCAATGGCTGCATCCAGAAGAATCCCAAGTCTTTCATGATATTCCCTAAGGCGGAAGGTGAGAAACGAATCAAACAGCACGGCGCCTTCATAATCAGCCAAGGATTCAGCCGCTTCATAGACCAGTTCGTTTTCTCTCAATTCACCGGCAAAAGCGGCTGCCTCTTCCCGTTCACCGCTCAGAATCTGCCCTGCAATATCAATGATTTGGCTGCGTTCTTCCGTATTTTCATAGTGGTATTTTTTAAGCAGCGTCCTGTCCAGCCATTCATTCCTCTTGACTTCTATGATAAAGCGGGCAATGGCGCCAATGTACTGGTGTCTTTTTGCCCGCTGAGCTGTAATGGTAAAGATTAGCCGCCCGCGCCATTCAGCAAACACTTCATTCAAACCATTTTTTTGAAAATAGGCTTGAAGCCGGGTGGCATCCGCAGCCGATTTGAACATTAATTCCAAGCCAGTCCCTCCTTTAAACCTGGAAAACTCTTGGCACGTTACATATATATGGAGGGCGCGTCCCAATTAGACCATGAAAAAAAGCACCTCCGTCCGAGGTGCTTATGCGTGTCTGCGGTTTGGCCCGTCCAGCATGACGGGAATGGAAAGATACCTGATTCGTTCCATCAATCTGGCCGCCTTGATTTTTTCCTCTTCACCCCGCTGCGTATAGGTCAGGTGGTGTTCAAGGCCATCATAATCGAAGTTGGACGTGAAAAAGGTAGGGAGCTGTTCGTGCATACGGAATTGCATGATGGAACCAAGGATTTCATCTCTCGTCCAGCTGGACATGGCTTCTGCACCGATGTCATCAAGCATCAGAACGGGTGCATTTTTGACGGCCTCCAATTTCTCATTAAGGCTATGGTCACCAAGGGATTGTTTCATCTCTCTCAGAAATTCAGGCACATACACAATCAGGGATGAGATTTCCTTTTCAGCCAATTGATTGGCAATGGCACCAAGCAAATATGACTTTCCGATTCCAAAGCTTCCATACAAATAAAGGGCCTTCATATTTTTCCCCGGTTCATATTCTGAAGCAAATTGCTCGGCAAATTCAAATGCGTGGATTCTCCCTGGTGTATCAAGCATAAAGTCCGCAAAAGAGGCTTTGAGGATTTCTTTAGGGACATAAATGCTTTTGATCAGCTTCTCTGTCCTCCTGCGCTCATCGTGGACCACTTTGGAAGGGCAAGGCCGGTAATGCAGGCCGATGCCATTCCTTTCCATGACCAGCGATGGTTCATACCCCTGCATGATGTTGACACAGCCTTCTAGATTTGGACAGTCCAGGCAGCGCTTTGTCTGTGATTTAAACTCATAAAGTTTTGTAAGGCCGTTTTCAATCATGGTTTCTGTCAAACCGGACCCGTTCTCCTTTAGGAAATCAAGAATTTCAGGATCGGCCATGACCTCTTGTTTAAGATCTTCTAGCCGCTGTTTGAAACCCGGTGTGCGGGAAAGCCGGCCAAGGGTTTCATTGATTCTTTCCACCTTTTTCACCTCCATTTTTCTTATACTTTCTTTGGATTTCTTCCAGCCTTCTCCGTTTTTCTTCCAATTCCTCCTGGCTTTCTGAAGGATTTAGACGGTTTGGTTCATCCTTCCCAGAGTCCTGCTGAACAAACCAATCCGGCAATTTTTCCGTGCGGACAGGCTGCTTGCGCCGCTGCTTCTGCTCCTTCTTTCCGCTTGCCCATTCCTGGTACTGGCGATGCTCCTCTTTGGCCAGATCCATGGCGGCTTGGACCGTCTGGATTTTCTTTCTGGACCAGTGGGATGCAATTTTCTCCAAATAATTTTTGGAGAGCTTCATATCCGTCCGAAGCATGACATAGTGGACCAGGACATTGACAACACCCGGCGGCAGCTGCTGCTGGAACATGATATCCTCTACGGCCTGAAGGTCTGGCTTGGATGGCTCAGCACCGCCGGAGAGATCAATCAGCAGCTGGCGCGGAGAGGCTGTTTCAAGGTAATGGATCAGCTTGCTTTCCTGTGAATCAGGGAGAGGAACTGTATTCCGCAGTGCTGCTGGCTGTACTCTGTCTACGAGCTGCGGAAGGCGGTCTTCATTCTGCATTTGGTACCAGTCCCGTGCCGCTTTTCGAAGTTCTTCCACGTCAATGGTATGTTCTGCGGTCAAACTGGCAAGCACAATATTCTTCATGTCAATGGCGTTGATTGAATAAAGAAAAGCCAGTTTGGCAATGGCATCTTTAACGGACGGAGTGAACACCTTCCTGGGAACCATCACTTCAGACAACCCGGACAAGAGAAGGTCAAAGTCAAAGTCGCCCTGCCCAATCTGGATGGTTTGAGCTTCCCCTCTCCGGTAAATGACTTGTCCCGTATCGGGTTTGCTTGCTTCATGCCCCTCACTGTATAAAAGTGAGCTGTTGCCCATCGAGGTAAATACGTCCTGAAATGAACGGGTGATTTCGCTGTAGTCGTTTCTATCGATTGTCTTGTCAGAAAACAGCCTCTTTAGCTTTTGAAAATGGGATTGGCCAAGCTTCTGATATAAATAAATATTAAGCATCCCATCTGTAAAAAACTGCTCTGCCGAAAGCGGAGGCTGAAGTTCATAAATAAATGTTCTCATCTCAAGTTCGTTTCTTATGTATGTTTTCAAAAGTCCGATTCCTTCAAGCTTCAGTCTGGCTTGATAAATATCCTCCAGATTCAGCCCCAGGATGTTCATCAAATGATAATGGTTCCATTCCTCCGACCATAGCCGGCTGTCCTCCACTGCATGCCATAAAGTAGAATATAAACTCGTACAGACCGCCCCGATCAGAGGCTGATACAAAAGAGTGATGACTTTTCTGTCATAATCGTGCAACACACCATTCATGGTGACTCTGCACGAGTCTACCGGCTGTACTTCATTCCAATATTGCTTCATGTCAAACACTCTTTCATCAATCTTTTTTGATCAATTCCTTCAATTCGTCAAGAAAAACATTCAAGTCCTTAAACTGTCGGTATACCGAGGCAAAGCGGACGTAGGCGACCTCATCAATTTTAGCGAGCCTGTCCATGACCATTTCGCCGACCACTTCTGATTTTACTTCAGGCTGTCCGTTGTTTCGGAGATCCCTTTCAATATCATGGGTGATTTTCTCCAGCTGATCCAGTGTGACCGGTCTTTTCTCACAAGCCCTGATCAGGCCCCTCAAGATTTTATCCCTGCTGAACTCTTCACGGATACCCTCTTTTTTCACTACGATGAGCGGAGTTTCTTCTACTCTTTCAAACGTTGTGAAACGATAAGAGCATTTCTCGCATTCTCTTCTTCTGCGGATCGATCTTACTTCATCTGCTGGCCTTGAATCCACTACTCTCGTACCATTATGATGGCAAGACGGGCATTTCATCGTATCAGCTCCGTTCCTCGTGTCCTTTTCTCCATTATACCTTAATTTCGACAGAATCAAAAAGGAGTGTATGTTTTCCATACACTCCAAATGTGTTTCTAATTACAACGCCCTTTTTTGCTTCATTCGCACTGGGCCCATACCGCGCGGAACTTCAATTGTTTCCCTTGTTTCAGCTCCGAGAGCCTCTGCAATGTAATCTGCAGCAATGTTTGGATCTAAATCTCCGCAAGTGTAAACATCGATGCTTGCGTATCCATGTTCAGGGAAGCTGTGAATGGTCAGGTGGGATTCAGAAATGATGACTACCCCGCTGACTCCTTGCGGTGCAAATTTATGGAAGGCAACCTCGCGAATTTCTGCACCGGATTTTAGAGCAGCTTCTACGAAGGTTTGCTCAATAAAAGGCATACTATTCAGTTTGTCAAAGTCACAACCCCATAATTCTGAGATAACATGACGTCCAATTGTTTCCATTGATCGTTTCCCCCTTCAACGTATTTTTTCGCGATCACAAAAACAAGTTAAAGATGTTTAACTGCCACGGGGGAAAGTTAGTCCGATGAGGTCCTAACCCTTTAAGCAGTTATGTAAGTTTATAGCAAATAATCACAGATGTACTTTTAACTCACGATTCATAGTATACTTGCTTGGATTTTTTTTTGCAATATAAAATTTCGACGATTTTCTACAATTCCTGTCGAACGTCATTTCTAATACCCTCTCGTACACAATCTATGCATCATCACAAAAAAAGAGCTGCCCTTTACGGCAGCCCCTTTTACCTCGTTCGTTAACCTGCTTTTACTTCTCTTCTGTTCATGATGGATGCTACATGGCTGACGAGATCAACCACACGGCAGGAATAGCCCCACTCATTATCATACCAGGCAAGCACTTTGATTTTCGTTCCTTCCATGACGATGGTGGACAGCCCATCTACAATGGCGGAGTGCGGGTTGGTATTGAAATCGACAGACACAAGCGGCTCCTCGGTATATTGCAAAATCCCTTTCAGCGGTCCGTTTGCAGCCAGGACAAACGCTTCGTTCACTTCTTCAGCTGTAACCGGGCGTTTCAAATCCGCGACGAGATCCACCAGGGAAACGTTCGGAGTCGGAACACGAAGAGCCATTCCGTGAATTTTGCCTTTCAGCTGGGGCAATACCAAGGACAAAGCTTTCGCAGCTCCCGTAGAAGTTGGAATGATGGATTGTGCACATGCCCGGGCACGGCGCAAATCCTTATGCGGGTTGTCTATATTGTTTTGATCATTTGTATAAGCGTGAACAGTTGTCATAAGGCCATTGACGATTCCAAATTGTTCATCAAGGACCTTGGCAACAGGTGCTAAACAATTGGTCGTACAGGATGCATTCGAAATGACATCGTGCTCTTCAATAATAAGGGCATTCTCGTTAACTCCCATGACAATGGTGACATCTTCATTTTTGCCTGGCGCTGTAAGAATGACCTTCTTCGCCCCTGCTTGCAAGTGCATGGCAGCTTTTTCCCGGTCATTGAATTTCCCTGTCGCTTCGATGACAATATCAATGCCCAGCTCTTTCCAAGGCAGTTCTAGCGGGTTCCGGTTGCTTAATAATTTGATTTCTTTGCCATTGACAACGAGGGAGTTTTCTTTCGCAATCACTTCTGCATCGAATTTGCCATGTGTTGTATCATATTTGATCAAATGAGCCAATGTTTCAGGAGGATAGCTTGCATTGATGGCAGTTATATTAAATTGATCCTCAAGTATTGCCCTTCTGAAAACCATGCGGCCAATACGGCCAAATCCATTGATTGCAACATTTGCTTTCATACTGTGTGGGAACCCCCTATATAAGTGTTATACTTTTAATTGGTTTGCTCGGAATAAGTATAACATATTTAAAAAAATATGAAACAATAAAAACACAATTCGAAAGTAATTCCTCAATTCTGAATTTTAGACAAAAAAGCCCGCAGGCTTTGCGGCATCCGCAAGGCCTACGGGCTTAGCTTCCACTGGTCAAGGAGGAGGCTGACTTGTCTCTCTGTGTCCTCAAGGGTTCCATTATTATCGATGACGGCATCCGCCCATTCTTTTTTGTCGGGCAATGGAAGCTGCGATGCGATGCGCGCCCTGGCCTCTTCTTCAGTCAAGCTGTTGCGTTCCATGAGCCTGGACAGCTGCACTTCCTCATCCACATAAACCAGCATCGTTTTATCAACCAAGTGTACAAGGTTGCTTTCATAAAGAAGAGGGATGTCATAGATGACCGTTTGCTTGCCGGCCGAAAGTGCCTCTTCCTTCCACTCGTTCATTCTTTCACGCACTGCAGGATGCACGATGGCGTTTAACCGTTGCCGCTTTTTTTCATCATGAAAAATGATGGAGCCGAGTTTCGTACGATCTATCGATCCATCATTAAGAAGAATCTCTTTGCCGAATGTTTCCACTATCCTTGCATATGCCTCTTCTCCGGGCTCCACAACCTCCCGTGCAGCAATATCTGCATCCGCAATTGCAAAGCCGCGTGTCCTCAGCATATTGGAAACGGTGCTTTTACCGCTGGCTATTCCGCCAGTCAATCCTATGATCGTTGCCATGTCTTGAGTCCTCTTTCGTCACATTTTTAATAACCCGACCAGCATAAGCAAAATACCTGGCATGAAAGCGAATTTTTGGATCCAGTTTGAATGTGAAAACACGCGCCCTGTCTGAAGCCCCGCCACCAGAAAGATGCAGCTCATGAACGCAGCCGAGGTCGACAGTACCGCAGGGGAAAAACCCAGCATGGCAGCCCCGATTCCTGCACCAAAGGCATCCAGCGACAAAGCGGCGCCAAGGAGAAGGGCTTCCAATCCGGTTATGCTTCCCGAACAGTCAAAATCTGCCCTTGTAGGCTTCTTTAAAATATGGATAACAATCCCCAGCGATTGAATTTCCCAATTCAATACAAGCTTTTCCTGTACCAGTGACTGCTCTTTGTCACTCCTAAAGAACTGGTACACCACCCACGAGCCCAAAAGGAAAAGGATGATGCCGCCAATCCGGTTCGCCATTGAGGGCGGCATGATATTTACAAGCATTTTCCCTGCAAACATGGCAATGCTCAGCGACAGAGCCGTACAAAGAGCAATGATGATGATTGATTTTGCGGGTATATGCATTTTCCGCAGCCCATATGCCAACCCCGTGCTGAAGCTGTCAAGGCTGATGGCGACAGCCAAAAGCAGAAGCGAGAACGAATAGCCCATCGCAGTGCACCTTCCTCACTAAAAGTCGTATGCCATTATATGAGGAAAGTTTAGAGTTGGTTAAAAAACGATATGGGCCATTCCAGGTTAGCTTATTGTTTCTGGCACTCTGGGCAAAAATATGAGGAGCGATTATCGATTTTTACATTTTCAAGCGTGTTTCCGCAATCCGGGCAGTGCTGTTTGTTATACACTTGATGAAGCTCCTGGAACGTTCCTTTTATCCCTTCTGAATTCACATAGTCCCTGATGGACGAACCTCCCATTTGGATGGCCAATTCAAACGTATTTTTAATATGGCCCAGCAGCTCAAGCAATTTCTCATCCTTTATTTCCTCTACGGGCGTTGAAGGATGGATCTTTGCCCGGAAGAGACATTCCGCAGCGTAAATATTTCCAACTCCCTGAATCACTTCTGGAAGCATGATTATACGTTTGATGGGTTTATTCGCATACCCTTTTTTTCTGATATTCTCAAGAAAGACTTTGGAGGCATCTTCATCCGCTGGATCTGGGCCAACCTTCTGAACTGGGTGGTAGGAAGTATATTCTTCTTCATTAAGCATGCCGACCCAGCCAAAGCGTCTTTGGTCAGAATAAGCAATAACCGATGCATCATCCAGCTTAAAAACGGCATGTATATGCTTTGCATAATTCGCAGCTATTTCCCCAAGGTGGTTCACATGAAAAAAGGCGCCAGTCATTCCAAGATGGGAAACCAAATAATGTTTGGAAGCATCCGCTTGTTCACATTGAAAGATCAAATATTTCCCTTTGCGTTCCATCTTTCTTACAACAGCCCCTTCAAGCCGTCTGCAAAAAAGCTCTGAATCCTGCCTTCCCGCTTTCTTTAAGGGAATTGTAATTTTGGGATGCAAAACCGTGGCCTTGACGATGGACCTATCCACCACTTTAGGAGCCAGGGAGTTTAATACTTGCTGTACCTCTGGACCTTCCGGCATGGTATGGCCTCCTTTCAAATGCCTGTTTTTCTATTTTTAAATAGGCATCAATTAAATTATGAAACGTTTCGGGCACATTGTCAAAACTGCCATCCATCCTGCCGGGTATTACCCCGCTTTCTTTTCTTCCCGGCAGCTGCAATCTGTATAAGTGTAGCCAATAACCTTATATCCCCGGATTCTGAGCAGGCGGATGCTCAAATTTTTCTCCAGAACAGTTGAGGCGGCGACCACTATGTTTGTTTTCGGCAGTTCATGAAGATGCCGTTTTAGATAGGCAACCGGAATATTCAGCGAACCCGGAACCGGATTTCGATAAGAAAGGTTATAGTCCCTGACGTCAAGGACTTCCATGCTACTGCTCTCCTGGACGATTTCTTCCAAACACCGGACTTTTGCAACTGGGATATACCGTATATAAAACGATACAGCCGCCATGGTAAACAATACGGCGTACATGAACATCTATAGCCACTCCTTCATCCTCAATCAAACTTATTTGCTAATCGATATCATATACCCATATAGGTATATAGTCAATATTTTTCCTTCTATAAAAAATGCGGTTTCAATGGAGTCCATTGAAACCGCATCAACTTTGGCTACTTGCTCTTGTCTATACATTGGATCAGGCGTTCTTCAATATCCTTTGCCAAATCCTTCAGCTTATCGTTGTGAAGCATGCTGATCAATGCCGTTGGTCTGGGCATCCCGATTTTAGTCTTGCCCTCCCCGCTTTCGTAGACAACGATTTTACACGGGAGAAAATAACCTGCCATTTCATTTTCACTCAAAACTCTCTGCGCTTCTTTCGGATTGCATACCTCGAGCACCTTGAACCTGCGATCAAGCTCCAGTCCCTTTTCCTCCAGTTTCTCCTTGATGTCAAACATCCACAGCACACCGAACTGTTCTTCCTTTAAATAGGCTTCAATGCTTTGGACTGCCTCTTCCATACTCTTTTCCGTGGTAACCGTATAATCAAACATCGTGATTCTCCTTTCTTCGATGGATTCCTTCTTTGCCGTTTAGTATTTGTCTTCGGCATCCTGCTATACCAAACCAAGCTTTACCCTCTATATAGTTCCCGCATAAAAAAAGGCAAAACCAATGACGATTCATTGATTTTGCCATCTGTTATATGAGTTCCCAAGCATATATGTAATATAGCCCGAAGATAAGAAAAACAAGGCCAAAAGAGATTGACAGGAACAGTACAAGCCCCTTTGAATAGGCAAAGGTTTGGTTATTGATATCTTTCGCTTTCCTAAAGTAGCTGATGGTCGTGATCAGCAATGTGGACAGCCCCAGTGCAATGGCTGCAAGACCAAGGATCCTGGACAGAAAATCCCCAAAACCCAATTGTTCCGACAGGGTGGAGAAATGAAGGTTGGTGATGAGAAAACCCACCCCCATAATGGTAATGGAGGTTCTCACCCATGCCAGATACGTTCTCTCATTGGCCAAGTGCTGCTGAATATATTTGGAGTCAATGGTCTGCCTTTTTTCCTCTTTCACAGGGCGGACCCCGCTTTTATGCAGTTTTTCCCATTCTGTCTATTTCGCATCAAACCATGTGGCTCCATAGGAATATTCCACTTTCAGAGGGACTGCCAGTTCAAGAGCATGTTCCATAACATCGGGTACCAGCTCCTTTAGCTTTTCGATTTCATCCTTGGGAGCTTCAAAAATTAATTCGTCATGGACCTGAAGAAGCAAACGGGATTGCAGCCCTTCTTTCTGCAGCCTTTCCGCCATATCGATCATCGCCTTTTTAATAATGTCAGCTGCGCTTCCCTGTATCGGCGTATTCATCGCAGTTCTTTCGGCAAAGCTCCTGAGATTGAAGTTACGGCTTGTAATCTCAGGAATATACCTTCTTCTATGCAGCAAGGTCGATACATATCCCTTTTGTTTGGCATCCATGATGATGTCGTCCATATAATCCTTAACTCCGGGGAAACTATGCAAGTATCGGTCAATGAATTGGCCAGCTTCCTTTCTGGTGATTCCCAGGCTTTGAGAAAGCCCATAATCGCTGATTCCATAAACAATTCCGAAGTTGACCGCTTTTGCCTGCCTCCTCATGTTTGAGGTGACATCGTCAGCATTTACGTGAAAAACATCCATTGCCGTTTTCGTATGGATGTCCATATCATTTCTGAATGCCTCCATAAGCTTTTCATCATGGGCGATATGGGCGAGGACCCGCAATTCAATCTGTGAATAATCCGCTGCAAAGATGACCCAATCCTCCTGTGAAGGAATAAAAGCCTGGCGAATTTTCCTTCCTTCCTCCAAAC
>DATBUB010000423.1:0-6895 GCA_036516555.1 Bacillaceae bacterium | reverse complement strand
AAGCAGTGCGTAGTCCGCACTGCTCATTTTGCATATTCAACTGCCCTTGTTTCCCGAATCACCGTCACTTTGATGTGTCCAGGATAGTCGAGATCCTCTTCAATCCGTTTCCGGATATCACGTGCCAGTCTATGTGCTTCCAAATCATTGATCTGTTCAGGTTTTACAATGATCCGGACTTCTCTTCCCGCTTGGATGGCAAAAGATTTTTCTACACCATCATAGGATTCGGATATTTCCTCCAGTTTTTCAAGACGTCGAATATAATTTTCGAGCGTCTCGCTTCTTGCGCCTGGTCTTGCAGCCGATAATGCGTCAGCTGCCGCCACAAGCACCGAAATGATTGACGTAGGCTCCGTATCTCCATGGTGGGAAGCAATACTGTTGATGACAACCGGGTGCTCCTTGTACTTCGTGGCAAGTTCCACCCCGATTTCAACATGGCTCCCTTCCACTTCATGGTCAATGGCTTTTCCAATGTCATGAAGGAGTCCCGCCCTGCGTGCCAGGGTTTCATCTTCACCGAGCTCTGCGGCAAGCAAACCGGAAAGGTAGGCCACTTCAATCGAATGCTTCAGGACATTTTGACCATAGCTTGTCCGGTATTTCAAACGTCCAAGAATTTTGATGAGATCAGGATGCAAACCGTGAACACCGACTTCAAAAGTGGTCTGCTCACCAATCTCCCTAATGTGTTCATCAACTTCTCTTCTCGCTTTGTCCACCATTTCTTCGATGCGTGCCGGATGGATCCGGCCATCTTGGACCAGCTTTTCAAGTGCAATTCGCGCAGTTTCCCTTCGAATTGGATCGAATCCTGAGAGAATGACGGCTTCCGGTGTATCATCAATAATGAGGTCGATACCCGTCAGTGTCTCCAATGTCCGGATATTTCGGCCTTCACGGCCAATGATCCGGCCCTTCATTTCATCGTTCGGAAGGTTGACAACAGAAACTGTTGTTTCAGCAACATGTTCTGCTGCACAGCGCTGGATGGCAAGCGATAGAATATTTTTCGCTTTTTTATCGGCTTCTTCTTTCGCGCGCATTTCACTCTCTTTGATCATGACAGCCGTGTCATGGGCAAGTTCCTTCTCGACACTTGCCAGAATGAGAGTTTTTGCTTCTTCGCGGGTCAGACCCGAGATGCGCTCCAATTCCACTTTTTGCTTGCGGATCATTTCGTCCACTTTGCTTTCCATCTCTTCAATATGTTGTTGTCTTTCATTAAGAGAGTCCTCTTTCCTTTCAAGCATGTTTTCACGCTTGTCAAGAGTTTCATCTTTCCGGTCGAGGTTCTCCTCCTTTTGCAATAAGCGATTTTCTTGTTTTTGCAATTCGGTTCTTCTTTCTCGAAGTTCGCGTTCCGTTTCAGTTCGAAGTTTGTGATTTTCATCCTTCGCTTCCAACAGGGCTTCCTTCTTCAGTGCATCCGCTTCACGCTTGGCATCCTCCAGGATCTGCTCAGCTGCGCCGCGGGCCCCTGTTATCTTTGCTTCAGAAACTGATCTGCGGATGAAATAGCCAACAACTACACCGACGATTAGGGTAAGCAAAATGGAGATGATTAGAATGATTGTGTCCATCATTTCACCCCCTCTTGCTATAAACTTGTATCATGTCTCAAACATGTCGGCTGGTACATTGTTACATAGGTTTCAATATACTGAGCCAGGCTCAAAATTCAAGGGAAAAAAATTGTAAAATATACATAATCAATATTATAGGTGTGACGAATTATTGTCAAGGGCATATGCCTGTTTGCAAAAAATAAATGGCAAAGCCCCGGGGCTTTGCCATTTAATGACTCGGATTTATTATTCATCCAGCAGGCTGAACTCTTCTTGCTGTTCATCTTCCGGGGCAACCTTGACTTCATCCAATCCGTAATGTTCACGGATTTTATACATGATCGTTGTACGGAGCTCAGGACTTTCCTTCAGGAACAGCTTCGCATTCTCACGTCCCTGTCCGAGGCGTTCCTCATTATAGGAATACCAGGATCCGCTCTTTTGGACGATATCCAGCTCGGAACCCATATCAATGATTTCGCCTTCCCTGGAAATGCCTTCGCCGTACATGATGTCGACTTCGGCTACGCGGAATGGAGGAGCGACTTTATTCTTGACCACTTTGATTTTGGTTTTGTTGCCGACTACTTCCTGGCCTTGTTTCAGCTGCTCTGCACGGCGAACTTCAAGCCTAACGGAAGAGTAAAACTTTAAGGCACGGCCGCCTGGAGTTGTTTCAGGGTTTCCAAACATCACGCCGACCTTTTCCCTGATTTGGTTGATGAAAATGGCGATGGTTTTGGATTTGTTGATGGCCCCGGAAAGCTTTCTAAGAGCCTGGGACATCAATCGTGCCTGAAGGCCGACGTGAGAGTCACCCATTTCCCCTTCAATCTCGGCTTTTGGAACCAGGGCTGCAACGGAGTCGATGACAATGATGTCAATGGCACCGCTTCGGACAAGCGCTTCCGCGATTTCCAGCGCCTGTTCCCCCGTATCCGGCTGGGACAGAAGAAGCTCGTCAATGTTGACGCCCAATTTTTGTGCATATACAGGGTCAAGGGCATGCTCAGCGTCGATAAATGCAGCTTGTCCCCCCTGTGCCTGTACCTCTGCTATGGCATGGAGGGCTACGGTCGTTTTACCGGAACTCTCAGGACCATAAATTTCAATGACGCGGCCGCGCGGATATCCGCCCACTCCAAGTGCCACATCCAATGCAAGGGAACCGCTGGGAATGGTCGAAACCTTCCGGTCGGTCTGTTCACCCAGTTTCATGATGGAACCCTTGCCGAATTGTTTTTCTATTTGTTTTAAAGCCATATCTAATGCTGCTTGACGATCGCTCACACATTTTCCTCCTCATACGCTAATAGTCTATCAAATCATATCATGTGAGTATCATGATGTGTTTCATATCAGAACTTATCTTTATTATACCGCTTTTTCATATCCTTGCCAAGCAAAAATGCGAACATTTATTCGATTATTTTCAAGTGAAAAATCCCTCGAAAATTTGTTTTTCACTTAGGGGGAAATGAGATTATGCCAGCAAAACATGCTCTGAATTAAGGTTTTGTCTTTTAAAAAATAAAAAAAGAGGGCAGTAACGCCCCTCTTTCATTCTTGTTTCAGTTCCCGGAGCAAATAGTGGCAGCCATATTGGACAGACCGTTTTCTGTTGCCATTCCTTGATCCGGCAAGCTTTGTCAAAAATCCCTTGGCGGGGCGGCCCTTGATGGAAATGCCGATCCAAACGGTGCCAGCCGGGTTTCCTTCCAGCGAATCCGGGCCGGCCGCTCCCGTAAAGCTGATTCCTATATCGGTGCCAAGCTGGCTCCGTACATTTTCGGCAAGCTCAATTGCACACTCCTCGCTGACGGCGCCATGTGTGTCCAGAGTCTCTTTCCTTACATGGCAAAGCTTCATCTTTGCCTTGTTGGAGTAGCAGACAATCCCGCCGATCAGCATCGTGCTGACACCGACAACAGAAGTCATTTCCGACTGAAACAGCCCGCCTGTCAAGCTTTCGGCGGCTGAAATGGTCAGTTTATGTTCCTCCAAATATTTCAGAAGCTCCCTCATGAGGGAGGTGTCATCATAACCGTAGAAGTACTGGCCGGCCCGTTCATTGATTTTCGTCTCCATTTCATCCAGCATGGAGATGGCCTCATCCCTGGAACGGTGCTTTGCCGTGATCCTGAGCGTCACTTCCCCGTCACCCGCCAGAGGAGCTACGGTTGGGTTGGTCTGCCCGTCAATGATATCCTCGATATCGGCCGCCAATTTCGCTTCTCCGATTCCAAAGTACCTGAGCACCCGGGATTCTATACATTCTGCGGCCTCCAGTTTCCCTTCGATTGCAGGGCGCCCGTATTTGCGGAACATCGGTTTCATTTCATGCGGAGGTCCCGGCAGAAGTATATAATATTTCCTGCCTGAGGAATAGAACATCCCCGGCGCCATTCCATGTTCGTTCGGCAGAACCTTTGCCCCTTCCAGCACCAGTGCCTGTTTCTTATTGTTCTCAGTCATTGCCCTGCCGGTTTTGGCGAAATACTCATATATATGATCCATGGCCACTTCATCTGTAACGAGCGTCCTTCCTGCATGCCTGGCCAATGTTTCTTTCGTCAAGTCATCTTTTGTCGGGCCGAGGCCGCCGGTGAAAATCAAAAGATCTGCTCTTTCTTCTGCTGTTATAACGGCTTTCTCCAAACGCTCAGGATTATCTCCGACCACGGTATGGAAAAATACATTAACGCCAATTTCAGCGAGCTGTTCTGAAAGGAATTGGGCATTCGTATTTACGATTTGACCCAGCAGCAATTCGGAGCCAACCGCAATGATTTCTGCATTCATATGGTTCCCCCACTTAATCAGCTTCTATTTTGAATGTTTAAATACTTCCCTGTTTTTATGGAAATAATCATACCCGGACCATATTGTGAAAATCATCGCGATCCAAAGCGCGATATCCGCAAATGGAATTCCTGCGGCTTCAAAAAATACATTATTGAGAAGCAGGGCTGATATCGCCACAATTTGGGCCCATGTCTTGATCTTGCCCAACATGTTGGCCGCTACCACTTCCCCAGTGCCGGCCAAGATCAGGCGCAGGCCCGTTACAGCAAATTCCCTGCTGATGATGATGATGACAATCCAGGAAGGAGCTGCATGCATTTCAACCAAAACGATCAAAGCAGCAGATACAAGCAATTTATCTGCCAGCGGATCCAGAAATTTACCCAGATTCGTCACCAGGTTAAACTTTCTGGCATAATAGCCGTCAATCCAGTCGGTGACGGATGCAAAAATGAAAATCAATGCCCCTATGAATTCAGCTGTTTCAATTTCCGTTCCGGGAAGCGCCATCGACCCCCACTGGAAGGGATATAGCATGATTATCATAAAAACCGGGATAAGCAAAATACGAGATACTGTTATTTTATTTGGTACATTCATCACTAAGCCTCCTGAAAAAAATAACCGCCGGAAGACGGCGGCGCGCAAGGAGAATACAGCGGTATGCTGTTATTCTGCCTTTTTCTCAAATTGAATCCTGATATCCTGCTTGACAGCCTGCTCCGGAGAAAGTGCATATTCAAGCTTTTCGTCGTTAATGGAAATCTCTGTATTGCCAGAATTTCCCGCCACGATATATGCCTCCGTTTCAGCTGACAGGTCAAATGTCTGGCTCGCTCCGTTACTCAGCATTCCCTGGAAAAGGGTCTTATTGCCGGAGCTGATTTTCACCCATGTTTCCCCGTTTGTTATAGCGCTCACTTTAAGGCTGAACGTATCCGTTCCGGTAAGGTTGTAGGTCGTCAAGATGCCTGAAGTGCCGGCTGTTTCAAGCTTTTGTTCTGGCTGTTCCTTTTCCGGTTCTTCGGCAGGCTCCTCTTTTGGCTGACCTTCATCCGTGCCCTTTTGACCTTTTTTCTCATCAGCTGGCGGAACAACATTCTCGGATTCCTTATAATTTACACTTTCTTTGCCTTTGGGCTGTTCAGGTTTGTTTCCGCCATCCAAATAATTCGTTACGAGAAACCAAACCAAAAATAGGAATGCCACAATAACGATTCCTGTCAAGACCTTGGGCAGATACTCCATTATCTTGGATGTTTGCCCTGAAACAGCCGATCTTGATTGAACCCTTGACAGCCTCTCGGACATATCGTCTTCATAGGCGGGAGGGATATCATTCTTGTATTCATCAAAAAGCTGCTCGGGCTGCAGTCCCACCGCTTCGGCATATTGCTTGATGAATGCCCTCACATAAAATTTCCCCGGCATCATGCCGTAGTTTCCTTCTTCAATTCCAACCAGGTAACGCTTTTGAATCTTGGTGATGTTCTGAAGTTCGTCCAGGCTGATGCCCTTTTCCTCACGTGCCATGCGCAGACGGCTTCCCAATTCAGTCATTTCCAACACCTGCCAATCCTAAAAATCAAAACCGCCAATGCCTCGCTCGCTAAACAAATTAGTATTTTCAACCACTTCGTATGTAATCTCTTCCTCGGGTGTGTTTCTCAGTTCAATAATATAATCAAAATCATCAAGCGAGTACTCAGAATGCTCTACAAAAATATCCGGATGCTCAATGACCTTGACTGCGGGCAGCCTCATGATCTCCCTGACGAGCTGCCAATGCTGTTCATCCGCCCTTCTTCTGGATACTATGCCGTCCATGATAAAGATATTATCTGAACTGTATTCATCCCTGATCAATTGTTTGCGGATCGTTTGCTTCAATAGCGTTGAGGAAACAAACAGCCATTTCTTGTTCGCACAGACGCTGGATGCAACGATGGACTCAGTCTTTCCGACTCTGGGCATCCCTCGGATGCCGATCAATTTATGGCCTTCCTGTTTAAACAATTCTGCCATGAAATCAACAAGCAGCCCAAGTTCGTCCCGTACAAAGCGAAAGGTCTTTTTATCATCCATATCCCTCTGTATATATCTGCCGTGTCTGACAGCAAGCCGGTCCCTAAGCTTCGGTTCCCGCATTTTCGTCACTTTGATGGTCTCGACCGTTTCCAGAATGGAAGCGAGCCTGAAAATCTGGTCTTCACTGCGGGCACGAAGCAATAAACCGCGCCGGCCGCTATCAATGCCGTTGATGCTGACGATGTTGATGTTCAGCATCCCAAGAAGCGAAGATACATCACCCAGAAGCCCCGGTCTGTCAATTTGTATTTCATATTCAAGATACCATTCTTTTCTTTCCATATAAAACATCTCCCCGGAAGTAGTGAACGACCCGATGGAAACATGTATGATCATCCAGTATAGTCTAGCTTATATCATAGCTGATTTTCTGAAAAGAAGAAAGAAAAAACATATGATTTCTCTACATATTTCGACTTCCATAACGATAA
>DATBUB010000422.1:0-2001 GCA_036516555.1 Bacillaceae bacterium | reverse complement strand
TACATGCGTGTTTTTGTATATATCATTATCTTTTTCTCGTTTTTTGATTTGTTTACCCAGCTCCCCATCATGACACCGCTCGCGGCATCGTTGGGGGCCACCCCGTTTTTGACCGGTCTGGCGGTTGGGATGTATTCGTTTTCCAACACCATCGGGAATGTCGCTTCCGGTTTTTTGACGGATAAAAGAGGGCCGTTCGCCATCCTGCTGTCAGGATTGCTGCTGACCGGAGGAGCTCTTTTCCTCTATTATTTGGCGTTTAGCCCCGGCCTGTTGCTGGCCATCCGGTTCATTCATGGCATGGCCGCGGGTCTGATCGTACCGGCAGCTTTTACGTACTTGGCGAATTCCATGTCCGGGGATAAAAAGGGGAAAAGCGCCGCTCTTTCCGGTGCTTTTGTCGGGATGGCTGCTGTGATCGGCCCAGCCTTCAGCGGCATCGTGGCGAGCAGGACCAGCGAATTGACCGTTCTGACGGTCACCGCTTGTTTTATGCTCCTGCTGGGTGTGCTGGCGTTCTTTTTCCTGCGTTCAAAAGAAATTGAGACAGCTGCCGAGAAAAAAATCGACTCCTTGTCCGTCCGGGTCTTTTTCCAAAATTCCCTGATTGTCAAAGCCTTTTCGGGCGCGTTTTTCCTCATGTTCTCACAGGGCGTTCTGGCGTATATGCTTCCGCTGAAGGTGAGTGAGCTTGGATTCGACACGCAGACAAGCGGTTTGCTGCTGAGCACGTTTGGCATAGTCGCCATTCTTGTGTTTGTACTGCCAATCAACCGTTTGTTTGATATGATCAAGCCGATCAAAACCTTGACGTTCGGAATGAGTGCCATGGGGGCCAGCCTGATGTTCATCAGCATCAGTGAAAGCATTCTGCTGTTATATTTCTTGATGGGCGTGTATGGTGTCGGATTCGCCTTCCTGTTCCCATCCCTGAACTCGCTTTTGATAGAAGCGACAGACAAGGCACATCGGGGGAAAGCCTATGGATACTTTTACGCTTTTTTCTCTTTCGGTGTGGTAATTGGATCGGGGCTGACGGGCCTGCTGAAGCTTTCAGCCAACCAAGGATTCAGTTTTACGGGCATCCTTCTTGTCATGGGAGCTGGCATTATTTTTTTTAAAAAAGATGGAGCCGACGGTTCTTCCACCGAGAACCAACACGGCTGATCAATGGAGGAAACCTGCCATGAAAAAAACAATACTATCCATTTTATATTCTGCAGTCATCGTATTCTTTATATTCCTGCTGTTTGACCAGATCACAGAAATGATATCCACGTCTCCCGAAAAGTCGGATTATTTTCTACTTCTCCTTCGGGTGCTTGTCCTTTTTACAATCAGCCACAGCCTCTGGAGATTGTTTGTTCCTTCAAAAAACAATAAAGAATAAAATAGAGGGGCTATCCAGAAAGTGACAGTCTTCTTTCTTTTTAAGTAAAAATGGCTGTGCGGTTTCTGATGCTTTCCATTCCGGCGCCTGTCATTTCCGCAGGACATTGTATAAGCTTTTTCGAACATGCATCACACGAAGGAAAAATGCAAAGCATTTTCGGGGAGTCTCGCGCCTGCATTCCAAGCAGCAACCGGGCTGACAGATTGGAATCAGGTACCAACCATCTATATAAATAGAAAATAGTCGTTTCCTTTTGCAGACTGAAGCCCGCCATAAGACAGAAAAAAGCAGGAGGAGAAAAACACGCAACGTTTTTCTCCTCCTGCTTCATTTTGAGGACAGACAGCCTCAGATCCAAATATCGTAATGCAAATGTCGCCAACAATTCTGCTATTGCTTCACTCTGCAGCCCTGATTACTTCACTTCTCTATGTACCGTGGTGGAATACTTCTTCCATTCACTTGTTCATTGTTGCAGCCATTCGATTCTGAACAAGCCAATGCGTCCCTCCTTTAAAATAATGTGAATTACCAGAGCTCATTCTTTTAACCTAAATCGTAATCATTCCTATTTAAATCTTAAAGCAATCAACCAAATAAAACAAGTG
>DATBUB010000421.1:0-1516 GCA_036516555.1 Bacillaceae bacterium | reverse complement strand
TCCCCTAACGATTGCACCTATCTCAACTGAATTGCACCTATTCCTAATTAATTGCATCAAATCTACCTTTATTGCACCAAACTCCTAATTAATTGCACCATTTGTTGGATTCAAAAAACCCTCGCGGATGCTCCCGCAAGGGTTTTAGCCGATGATTCTTTTTTCTCTAATCCTTGTACCATTTATCCTTCCAGGCCTGTACCTTGGCGTCAATTTCATCTCTGGCCTGCTTAAAAAGGGCCGTCCTCAAAATAGAAACTGCTTTTTAATGAAAAAGCCCCAGCTTCCCGCACGCCCTGATAGCAGCATCACCTTTTTTCCCATGACCGCGCCTCCATGTCACCCTGCCATGAGTATAAACAGGAGGGCAAACCGGTGTGGCCAATTTCTCATCCCTCCGCAGATCCGATGATATACAGCCAATACCCTTCCAGGCTTACAACACTTTTTCCATGACATATTCATCGTATGGCAAGTGCTTAAGCAGCCGTTCCCCCACGATACGATAGCCCTTTCTTTGATACATTTCGGGCAAGTATGGATGTCGCTTTGCGACGGTTAACAGGACTTTCTTTTCCCCCATTTTCAAGAGTTCTTTTTCGGCAGCCTCCATGAGTCTTGTTCCAACTCCCTGTCCTTTTGCAGAAGCAGCCACTGCCAGCCTGCCCAGCACATAACACTGCCAATCTTCTTTATAGGCAAGCCTCACCGTTCCTGAAATTTTGTCTGTACCCACCTCTTTGGCTGAGAGCACCATCATGTTTTGAATCCAGTCCACGACTTCAGGAACGCTCACATTTGATGCACTGGCGGGCAGCCCCAACTTTTCATTTTCAGAATACGCATCATGCAAAATCCGAACGAGCTCCTCCGCCTCTTTTGGTTTTGCTATCTCTATTTTCAATCCCCATTTCCCCTATCATTGAATCGAAGATATTTTTATTTCCTATACATAGGGCGAATGCCCACTTCTCTTTATAACAATAAAAGGCACTCTCAGCGGAGAGGCCTTTTCATCATGGGCTTACGCCTTTTTCACAAACTCCGATTTGAGCTTCATGGCACCAAAGCCGTCAATTTTGCAATCAATGTTATGATCGCCGTCCACCAGACGGATGTTCTTTACTTTTGTGCCGATTTTCAAAGTGGATGAGCTTCCTTTAACCTTTAAGTCCTTGATGACTGTAACCGTATCCCCGTCACTCAACGAGTTTCCATGTGCGTCTTTGACAACCAGCTGGTCTTCATTGTGACTTCCTTCTGATTCCGGATTCCACTCATGGGCACATTCCGGGCAAATCAGCATCGTGCCGTCCTCGTATGTATATTCTGAATGACACTTAGGGCAATTTGGCAAAGTAGACAACTGCATTTCCTCCATTCTCCTGGGCAACCGCATATGATTCTATCGTGCCATAATTTTTGGTTTTGTCAAACAGGCATGACAGGATTTTCCGCTTTGTCTACAGAAGGATAATAGGGAGAGACAAAAAGGGGGAATACCATTGGGGTTTGG
>DATBUB010000420.1:0-15701 GCA_036516555.1 Bacillaceae bacterium | reverse complement strand
CTGGCCAGTAAGCCTTAAACAGCCCCTCCCGGATGGCCGGCTCTGATATGACAACTTTGCCGCTATCTGCCAATATATGGAGTGCCATTACCGCCAGTGCCGCATTTTCCGTTTGGTGCCTTCCCATGAGGGATGTGGACAATCTGCTAAAATGCAGCGTCCCAATCGTGAGATCAAACTCTTCACCCGACTCCGTGCTTTTATGGCTGCTGATTCCAAAATCCTTTCCCAGAACAAAAATGTGTGCATTTTTTGAACGTGCAGATTCATGGAAAACATTCAGGGCTTCTTTCTGCTTCGCCGCTGTCACAACAGGTGTTTGTTCTTTGATGATTCCCGCTTTTTCAAAGGCAATCTTCCCGACCGTGTCCCCCAGTATTTGAGTATGATCCATCCCGATGTTGGTGATGACCGAGATTGCCGGCGCTACAACATTCGTGGAATCAAACCTTCCTCCCAGTCCCACTTCAACAACCGTCCATTCGACAGGGTCCAATTCGGCAAAATAATAGATGGCCATGGCTGTGATCACTTCAAATTCGGTTGGAGCCCCAAGCTCGGTATGCTCCAGTTCATCCGCAAGCGGTTTGATGATGTTTGCCAAATTCGTTATGGATTCATCCGGAATGGGCACTCCATCCACGCTGATCCTTTCGTTAAACTGTTTAATATAGGGAGAGGTAAAAGTTCCTGTCCGGTATCCTGCTTCATTAAGAATAGAACGGATATAGGAAACAGTTGAGCCTTTTCCATTTGTCCCCCCAACGTGGATAACATTCAACTTATTCTCGGGATGACCAAGCCTTTCGAGCATCCATTCCATCCTTTTCAATCCCGGCTTAATGCCCAGGCGCAGCCGTGCATGTATCCATTCCAGCGCTTCGTCATATGATTTCAACATGTCCAACACCTCTGCAATCATAATGGAAGCGAACCACATACGGGTCCGCTTCCTTCTTCATTGTGCTATTCTGTTTTCAGCTCTTTGATCCGTTCCTCAACTGTTGCCCGCTTTTCCAAATAATCAGCCTCTTTGGCGCGCTCCTCTTCCACAACAGCCGGCGGAGCTTTGCTGACAAATCTTTCATTGGAAAGCTTCTTCTGGACGCGCTCCACTTCTCTGTTCCATTTATCCCATTCCTTCTCCAGGCGGGCAATCTCTTCCTCGATATTGATGAGGCCCGCAAGCGGAAGGAACAATTCAACCCCCGTCACAACTGCCGTCATCGATTTCTCCGGAGCCGGCAAATTGGTTGAAATCATAAGTTCATCAGGATTGCAGAACCTTTCAATGAAATGTCTGTTCTTTTCCAGGTTCCTTTGGATTTCTTCGTTCTTTGTTTTGAGCATCAGGGTGATTTTTTTGCTCATCGGTGTGTTCACTTCTGCCCTGATATTGCGGACTGCGCGAATAATATCCATCAGCAGCTTCATCTCTCCGGCAGCAGCCCGATCCGTGTGCTTTGTATCTGGCACCGGCCACTCTGCGATAGTAATGGAATCACCTTTATGAGGGAGGTTCTGCCAGATTTCTTCTGTGATGAATGGCATGAATGGATGCAGCAGTCTCATCGTATGATCGAGGACGTAGGCAAGTACGGACCGGGTTGTCTTCTTGGCAGCTTCATCCTCCCCATACAGAGGCAATTTGGCCATTTCGATGTACCAGTCGCATAAATCATCCCAAATAAAGTTATACAATGCTCTGCCCACTTCACCAAATTCATATTTGTCAGCCAGCTTGGTGACCGTTTCGATCGTGTCGTTTAAACGCGTCAAAATCCACTTGTCAGCTACGGACTTCTCTGTTGTCAAATCGATTTCTTCATATGTCATTCCGCCCATGTTCATCAAGGCAAAGCGTGAAGCATTCCATATTTTGTTGGCGAAATTCCAAACTGCTTCAATTTTTTCCATGCTGAAGCGGAGATCCTGACCCGGTGAACTGCCTGTGGACAGGAAATATCTCAGGGAGTCTGCTCCATATTGGTCGATGACATCCATTGGATCTACACCATTTCCGAGAGACTTGCTCATTTTGCGTCCTTCTGCATCACGCACAAGGCCATGGATCAGGACGTCGTTGAATGGGCGTTTCCCCGTAAACTTCAGCCCTTGGAAAATCATCCTGGATACCCAAAAGAAAATGATATCATAACCGGTCACAAGGCAATCTGTCGGATAATATCGTTTGAAGTCCTCAGCGTTTGCGTCCGGCCAGCCCATTGTCGAGAACGGCCAAAGAGCCGAACTGAACCATGTATCCAATACATCCTTATCCTGCTCCCAGTTCTCCTCATCCGCAGGCGCTTCATGGCCAACGTAGACTTCGCCCGTTTCCTTATGGTACCATGCAGGAATCCGGTGGCCCCACCAGAGCTGGCGTGAAATGCACCAGTCGCGGATGTTTTCCATCCAATGCAGATAGGTTTTCTCAAAGCGGTCAGGGACAAATTGAACCTTTTCTTCCGAATGCTGCAGTTCGACTGCCTTGTCCGCCAGCGGCTGCATTTTGACAAACCATTGGGTGGACAAATAGGGTTCGACGACCGCCCCGCTTCTCTCGGAGTGGCCGACTGAATGCATATGTTCTTCGATTTGGAAAAGGATTCCCTTTTCCTGAAGATCCCTTACAATCTGCTTACGGCATTCAAACCGGTCCATTCCCTGGTATTTTCCGGCTTTCTCGTTCATGGTGCCGTCTTCGTTCATCACTAGGACACGTTCAAGCCCATGTCTGTTGCCGATTTCAAAGTCGTTCGGGTCATGTGCAGGAGTGATCTTAACCGCCCCAGAACCAAACTCCATATCTACATAGTCATCTCCGACAATGGGAATTTCTCTTCCGACAATCGGCAGAACAACTGTTTTTCCGATCAGATGTTTATAGCGTTCGTCTTCTGGATGAACCGCAACCGCTGTATCCCCAAGCATGGTTTCAGGACGGGTGGTTGCGATTTCGATGGACCCTGATCCATCCGAAAGCGGGTAGAGCATATGATAAAAAGCGCCTTGCACATCCTTATAAATGACCTCGATATCCGACAGCGCCGTCTTGGTCGCCGGATCCCAGTTGATGATATACTCTCCCCGGTAGATGAGCCCTTCATTGTACAGAGAAACAAATACCTCCCTTACAGCTTTGGACAGTCCTTCATCAAGGGTAAATCTTTCGCGGGAATAATCAAGACCCAGGCCCAGCTTGGACCATTGCTTACGGATAAAATCCGCGTATTCCTCTTTCCAGCGCCATGTTTCCTGCAGGAATTTTTCACGTCCGAGGTCATTGCGTGTTTTGCCTTCTTCCCGAAGCTTCTCTTCCACCTTTGCCTGGGTGGCAATCCCGGCATGGTCCATTCCCGGAAGCCAAAGGACATCATAGCCCTGCATCCTTTTCATCCTTGTCAGGATATCCTGCAGGGTAGTGTCCCATGCATGGCCCAAATGCAGTCTTCCCGTCACGTTCGGTGGCGGAATGACGATTGTGTAAGGCTTTTTCTCAGGGGTGTTTTTAGCCTCAAAATACTTTCCTTCGAGCCACCATTCATAGCGCCCTTTTTCTATGCGCTGAGGTTCATATTTTGTCGGCATCGCCAATTCTTTCTCTTCCATGATGATCCTCCTTAAACATTTCTTTATCTTTGGGAAATACAAAAAGCCCCCTTCTCCAAAAGGACGAAGGGAGCCTGTTCGCGGTACCACCTTTTTTCGCGGATATGCATGGGAAACCCAACAGATCCGGCACTTGACAGCATAACGGCTTTTCGCCGGCCACCGTTACTTTTCTTCACGGAAGCTGCTCATGGGCGACCTTCCATTGGGCCTGCTTAGGAAACCTCACAGCTGTGGTTTCCCTCTCTTGAAAGCGGCTGGCAATGTACTCTTCCCAGTCAAAGCATTTTGTATCATTCTATTACTCATTATAGTAGCGAAATGTATGCCAAAAATCAAATCTTTTCCGATTTTTTTCAAGAAAATGGGCCTGTCTCTTTCATGGCCGGATTAAATCAGGAGAAGCCGATGGGCACCTTTTGCTGCAACGCGGCATATTGTGAGGCAAGAGGCTCTTTTGGAGGTATATGAATGAAGCACAAATTTAACCAATACACCTTTCAACGGTGGGTCAGAAACGCCAAAGCCATTTGTAAACAGCTCATCATTCCTTTTTCCATCTTTCAGGCCATCCGAACGTTTTTGTTTCCCACCACACTTGATGTCCTGCTTCTGACCATATTTGTCGTGACGGCAGTTGCTTTTCATTACGATTGGATATAAGCCAGCAATCATCCGGAAGGGGATTGCTGGCTCGCTTCTTTTTTTAGACGCTCTTTTTCTTCCAGTTTTGACACCACGTATTCCGTGTTCTTCATATGCCAGTAATTTTTCTGCAGCCGCCGGACAAACACGGCTTCATTCTTCTCCGCTCCGGCAGAAAGGTATTGCTCCAGCAAACGGAAAAGATGTCCCGGATGAGCCAAGTAGCCAAGAAACAATAGCATTTCATCCTTTTTGAAAGGAAAATGCCTGAAATATATATCGAGCCAAGCCAGAGTTTCATCAAAAGGTTTCGGATAGGTTCTCATCGTTCGAAAAAGGAACGGAAGCAGATCATGAAAAGGTGATGCCGTGCCCGACTCTTCAAAATTGATAAAGTACCCATGGCCGGTATCGTTATACAAAAAATGCTCTGTGGATATATTCCCGTGAATGATGACGCTCCTTGCCTTTTGTTCTTCGGCTGTTGTTTCGTGCCATTCTTTCAATTTTCGGATGGCATATTTTTGTGCCAGGGCAATCTCATGATAGAACGTGCAGAAAAGAAGCTGGAAGGGAGACATGTAAACAGAGCCTTCAGATCGTTCAAGGAAATCATCCAGCGTTTCCTGCTCTTTTTCCCATTGCGCCAGGGTCGTTTCATAGTGTTCACGCCGTACTTCGCCGCTCACCGGCACCTCCCTGCTGGAAAGAGTATGAAGCCGGGCCAATTCGCGAAACAGCTCGGAATGCTTCCCGGTCCTGTCTTCCGTTTCCCGGTTATGGAGCCAGGGCATGAGGTAGTACAGGCTGTTATGAAGCAATACCGCATACTTGCCATCAAGGGAGGGGTAAACAGGAACAATGCGGTTGTACCCTTGTTGAAACAGAGTCTGCATATAATAAAGAAAATCAACACCTTTGCGTACATCCGTCCGCTTCAGTGCATAATCTCCTTTATCGGTTGAAATCCTGTAGACTTTCCCATATCGCTCTGTAAATTTTACACGCAACCCGTACAGCATTGCAGCTTGCTTCAGACTGCCCTCCTGCTGGATCATCCATTCATCACCTGCTTTATGAGAAAAACACCGGCCGCCGCTATCCTGCAGTTTGGCCGGGAATGCCAATTGGACCTCAAGAATTCTTCTTTCTCATGCTTGTTATGATTTGCCTGTTTGTTTGACCGGTATATAAATGGCCTGGCCTTCATATACATCCTGGCTGGCATCCATCCGGTTGGCCCTCAGGATTTGCTGGACGCTGATATCATACTTATCCGCAAGCCTCTGGAGGCTGTCTCCCTGCTGGACAAGACAAACTCTCAATTTGGCAGATGAATCTTCCTCTTTGCGGGCAAAAAAATCGGCGAAGGACATGGACTTATACTTATCCTTTTTCTTTTTGGCCTTTTGTTTCGGTTCCTCGTGGACAGATTCTGATTCCATCTCCTCTGACTCCATTTCCAGCAGCCCATCCTCATGGGGTGAGGATTCTGCTTGCGGCACATGGGAAGAAGATTCAGCTTCTCTTTCCGGGTAAAAGAACGAATCGTGTTTTGCCATGCTTTGCTGCAAGGCTTCAAGCACCATTTCCGGCAATGCGGGAAAGGCTTTTGCAAATGAAAGTTTTTTGTCCTTTTCCGATGGTTCCGGCGTGATTCTCGCTTCTGCAGCAAAAGGTTCATACAGGTCTTCTTCCTGACCGGCTGGTGTCAGTTCTGCGGGTTCCTCCAATTGGCTGTCCTCTCTCGCAAGCTGGTCTTCACAGGATGACTCTGCTGCAAGCTCCTCATTAACCAAGCTTTCCATGATTTCGGTTTGCTGCTCCCCAGTTTCTGCCTCCTGTTCTTCCGTCTCACGTTCTTCCTCATGGTCCATAGCTTCGACTTCCGGCAGATCTGCAGCGGGTTCGGCTGTTTCCTGCCGGACACCCAATACATCTACATCCGCAACCAGCTTCAAACACGCCAATTCGGGCATATGACAATCGAATGACTGAATCTGAACATCCACCTGATCCATATCCTCAATTCTTCTTCTCGGAATGGTGATATCTACCGGAAAGTGATGGGAAAAGAGACTTTCCTCATCATTCCTCCATTCCACTGTCTGGATATACCTTTTTCCTGCTTCCGGGAATTCTTCTGCCGCTTCGCCGTTTCCGCAAGGCCTGTATTCACCGGTTAGTTCGAGGGAACCCTTCAGGACTACATAATCGTCCGCTTCCGTGATGGTTATATGGGGATCCAGCGATATTGATATAAGTTCATCCACTTCCTGTCCTTTTTTAAACCAGACTGACTCCTCCAGGGAAAAGGTAAGCGATGTTTGTTGGCTATCAGGCAAGACTGACTCCTCCTTTCAATTCCGAAGCAATAGATGTAGGTCAATTACATCCTATGACGGGTAAAAGAAGAATATGAAAAAAAACCAGCCGCAAGGCCGGTTTTAGATTGAAATTATTTTTTTTGCGAAATAGCTGCAAACGCCTTTTCAGCAGCCTCTACAGTGGCTTCTATATCTGCATCCGAGTGGGATGTCGATAGGAAGAGGCCTTCAAATTGGGATGGCGGAAGGAACACTCCGTTATTCGCCATTTCTTTATAGTACTCTGCAAAAAGGGCAAGGTCGGATGTTTTGGCATTCTCGTAATTATGGACCTCTTCATTTGTGAAGAAGATCCCGATCATGGATCCAGCCCTGTTGATGGTATGAGGGATGCCGTGTTTTTCAGCAGCTTCTTTCAGGCCGCTTTCCAGCATATCCGCTTTTCGCTTGAATTCTTCATATGTTTCCGGCGTCAGCTGACTCAGGGTTTCATATCCTGCGGTCATGGCGAGAGGATTTCCTGACAGCGTTCCCGCTTGATAAATCGGGCCGCTGGGAGCAATATGTTCCATGATCTCCGCTTTGCCTCCGTATGCACCAACCGGCAGGCCGCCGCCAATTACCTTGCCAAGACATGTGATATCAGGTGTCACGCCATAATAGCCCTGCGCACAGTTGTATCCAACCCGGAAGCCGGCCATGACTTCATCAAAAATAAGCAGTGCGCCATATTGAGCTGTTATATCACGGAGACCTTCCAGGAAACCGGGAACCGGCGGAACCACCCCCATATTTCCCGCCACCGGCTCGGCAATGACACAGGCAATATCTTCGCCGAACTGTTCAAATGCAAAACGCACACTGTCCAGATCGTTGTACGGAACCGTGATGGTATTGCGTGCCACCCCTTCCGGCACCCCGGGGCTGTCAGGCAATCCAAGTGTCGCAACACCCGAACCTGCTTTGATCAGCAGTGAATCCCCATGCCCATGGTAGCAGCCTTCAAACTTAATGATTTTGTTCCGGCCGGTATAGCCGCGTGCCAACCGCAGTGCACTCATGGTCGCTTCCGTTCCTGAAGAAACCATCCTGACCATCTCCATGGATGGCACACGCTCAACCACAAGCTCGGCCAATTTATTTTCCATCAATGTCGGAGCACCGAAGCTTGTCCCCTGCTCCGCCACCCTTTTGATGGCTTCCACCACTCTGTCATTCGCATGTCCAAGAATCAGCGGGCCCCAGGAAAGGACATAATCGATGTATTCATTGCCATCAATATCATAGATGCGCGAACCTCTTCCTCTCTCCATGAAGATGGGATCCATGTTCACCGATTTGAATGCGCGTACAGGACTGTTCACTCCACCCGGCATCAGCCCTGTCGCTGTTTTAAATGCTTGCTTCGACCTTTCATAAGAACGCATTTTCTTCATCCTTTCCCCGAATCAAGATTCCTGCAGCCATCTGGAAGCATCTTTTGCAAAGTACGTGATGATTAAATCCGCGCCTGCGCGTTTGATGCTAGTCAGCATTTCCAGCGTGACAGCTTTTTCGTCGACCCAGCCGTTGGCAGCTGCAGCCTTGATCAAAGAGTACTCCCCGCTAACATTATAGGCTACAATCGGCAGATTAAATCCATTTTTGACATCCCGGATAATATCCAAATACGACAGCGCAGGTTTAACAATTAAGAAGTCCGCTCCTTCTTCCAAATCAGACCCCGCCTCCCGAAGGGCCTCAAGACGGTTGGCTGGATCCATTTGATAAGTCTTCCGGTCTCCAAACTGAGGGGCACTGTTCGCCGCCTCGCGAAACGGACCGTAGAAGGCCGATGAATATTTCACCGCATAGGACATGATGGGAATATCAATGAAGCCTGCTTCATCCAGTCCTTTTCGGATGGCCGCCACAAAACCGTCCATCATATTGGATGGCGCGATGATGTCCGCACCTGCCTCAGCTTGGCTGACCGCAGTCCTGACCAGGAGTTCCAGGCTTTGATCATTCAGCACATTCCCATTTTCCACCAAGCCGCAATGCCCGTGATCCGTATATTCACAAAGGCATGTATCTGCCACCACGAGCATTTCGGGGGCATGGGACTTGATCAGGCGAGTGGCTTCCTGCACAATTCCATGTGTATGATAGGCTCCTGTCCCGCAGTCATCCTTCTCTTCCGGCACACCAAACAGAATGACCGATTTGATCCCAAGGCTTGCGACTTCATCAATTTCAGCTGCAAGCAAATCAAGGGAAAGCTGGAAGACACCCGGCATGGATGAGATTTCATTCCTTTTGTTTCCCCCTTCGACAACAAAAATGGGATAAATGAAATCTTCCGGCCTCAAATGGGTTTCCCTCACCATAGCTCTCATGCTGGAAGAACTTCTCAGCCTGCGGTGACGTTTAAATTGAATGTGATCCATGGAAAATCCTCCTTTTTACTGCTGCCGGCCATCGTAAAACCGGCGTATTTCAGCGAACATCTCGTCCATAGTGAAGGTGTCGGGACAAACGTCCACCTGATAACCTGCCTTCTCCATCTTCTTCTTCGTCACGGTTCCAATACTGGCGTAATACAATTTTTGACTGTGCCCCAAAAGACCATTCCGGTCAACAACGCTTTGATAATGCTGGAAAGCTGAAGGGCTTGCAAACACAGCCATATCCAAACGGTCCTCCTGAAGCAGCGTGATTAGCATTCCTTCATCCTCCGAGGGATAAAAGGTATCATACACAATCCACTCATCTGCCCTTAGATTCCGGCTTCGGAAGCTTTCAGCAATGGTTTTTCCAGCAAGATTTCCCTTTGGAATAAGGACACGCTCACCGGTGAGCCCTTTTTCAAAGAACTCCCGGGCAAAATCTTCCGCTGTATATATATTTGGCATAAAATGAGACTGCACATTTCGCTTTTCCAGCTCGGCGCGTGTCTTTTCACCGACTGCGGCAAACCGGATATCCGGAAGAACGCGTGCAAACTCATTCATGTGCTCTCTCATATGCTGAAAAAAATAGTTGACGCCATTTTTGCTTGTGAATATGATCCATTCATATTCTTTTATGCTTTTCATATACATCTGAGCATTTGGATCCTCATGGGGACGGAAATCAATCAGCTGCACCATATGGGGAACTCCTCCCGCATTGGCCACCCAGCTGCAAAATTGCACGCCCTGTTCTCCGCCCCTCGTTATAAGGATATGCTTGCCTTTAAGCGGCTTGCTGTCCGCGGTCATTGGTTCAATTCTTCTTTCACTTTATCGATCAGGGCTTTTGCTCCCTGCCTGCTCAACACATCAGCTGCTTCCTCTCCAACCAATAGAGGGTCACTGCCCGTTATTGTTTCTCTGTAGATGGTTTTTCCGTCCGGTGAAGCGACAAGTGCGGTAAGGGAAACCTCTTCCTGTTCTGTAACAGTTGCGTATCCCCCAATCGGCACCTGGCATCCGCCCTCCATCCTGTTTAAGAAAACACGCTCCGCTTCCACCGCTTTGGCTGTCTTGCTGCATGTGAGCCTGGCAAGCTGTTCCAGCAGTTCACGGTCATCAGCCCGGCATTCAATGGCAAGAGCACCCTGGCCGATGGCCGGAAGACAGGTCTCCGGTTCAAGGAATTCTGTAACTACTTCAGAGCTCCAGCCCATTCGTGCAAGGCCGGCGGCCGCCAGAATGATGGCATCGTAATCTTCTGTTTCCAGCTTGGACAGCCGTGTATCAATATTGCCCCGTATCCACTTGATCTCGAGGTCCGGCCGTTCAGCAAGCAATTGGGCGCTCCTGCGAAGGCTGCTTGTTCCAACGACCGATCCAGCCGGAAGGTCACGAAGCTTCACATGGCCCTTCGAAATAAGGGCATCCCTGTGGTCTTCTCGAGGAGGGATGCAGCCAATGACAAGCCCCTCCGGCAGCTCAGCGGGCATATCTTTCATACTATGTACCGCGATATCAATTTCACCGTCAAGCATGGCCTGTTCAATTTCCTTTACGAAGAGGCCTTTTCCTCCCACCTTGGATAGCGTAACATCCAGGATCCGGTCGCCTTTCGTGACAATTTCCCTCACTTCAAATTCAAACGGGACCCCCAGCTGTTCGAGCTGTTCCTTTACCCAGTTAGTTTGTGTGAGCGCAAGATTGCTTCTTCTTGAACCTATGATGATTTTCCTCATTACCATCGCCTCCCATGGACGTGAAATATTTTATGAATACCAAAAATGAAAGGAAGATAGCCTGCTTGTCAGAAAAAAATTAATCAGTACAATGAGAAAAGCGGCCGTATTCCAGAATGCCAGCTTTCTGCCAAACATCTCTTTTCTGGTATGAAGGTACAGCAATAAACTGTACACGAACAGCAATACAAAGGAACCGATGATTTTGGGGTCATGCAGATGAAAATGGTGAAGCTTGATGAACGCCCATTGCATTCCCAGGATGAGGCTCAGCAAAAGCATGGGAACTCCTATGGCATTTAATACATAGGACATCTTTTCAAGTTTCGTCAAATCACTGAACCGCCATAATCTCTTTTTCCACTTTTTTTCTTTTAATAGTTTATATTGCAGCATATAAAGCACTGAAAATACAAATGACAGAGAAAAGGCCCCATAAGAAAGAATGGCCATTGTAATATGAATGAATAAGAGCTCGGAAACCAGCTGTTCTGCAATGGCTGCCGATGGCCTTTGTACGGGAGCAAAAGCATGGATAGCCATTATGCTGAAACCAAGGATATTGGTGAAAAATACGGTAAAATCAACCCTGAGGATTTTATGGATGGTCAGCGACAGCGTGATCAGCACCCAAGCATAGAAATATAGCCCCTCAAACAGCGTCAGGACCGGAAAGCGTCCTGTTCTTGCCATATAGACAAACAAAAAAATTGTTTGAAGAATCCAAACAATCGAAAGTAACCGGAAGGCAAGCTGATTTGCCTTCCGATTTTGTTCAATGAAATCGATAAAATAAAGCAGAATGGCGATCGCGTATAACACAAGGACAATTTCCGTCCATCTCGTCATTAAATGATCAAACATGTAATAACCCTCTTAAGATTGGAAAGAAGGCAGCGGCTTCAGTGTCTTGGCAGCCGTTATCTCCCGCTTTTCCTGCCGTGCGGGCGCTGCTTGTCCGCTTTCATCCACTTCCAAATCAAAGATTTGCTTAAACAAGGCAATTTTTGAGGCTGCATTCGGTTCGCCTGCCAGTTCCTTCACCTGGGTGACTGGATCTTTCAGCATCTGGTTGATGATGCTTTTTGTATGTTTGTTCAATACTTTCCTTTCCCGCTCCGTCAGGTCCGGAAGCTTCCGCTCGATGCTTTTCATCGTCTCAGCCTGGATGGCAAGCGCTTTTTCGCGAAGCGCGGAGATAACAGGCACGACCCCAAGCATATTGACCCATTCGTTAAAGGCCACGATCTCCTCTTCAATCATGAGAAGAATTTTTTCTGCTGCTTTTTTTCGTTCAGCCATATTCGCCTGTACGATGTCTTCCAGATCATCAATATCATAAAGGAATGCGCTGTCCAGCTCCGCAATGGCAGGATCCAGATCACGCGGCACCGCAATGTCAACGAGGAACAGCGGGCGCCCTTTGCGCATCTTTTCCACATCTGCAATCATATCCCTGTTGAGGACATAACCCGGTGAGCCTGTGGAACTGATGACAATGTCCGCTTCCATGACGGCACATTGGAGTTCCTTCAGCGTTTTCGCTCTGCCTTCAAACCGATCTGCAAGGGTGAGAGCTTTTTCATAGGTGCGGTTGATGACCGTTACTTTCGTAGCACCATTTGAATGGAGGTTCTGTATGGCCAGTTCTCCCATTTTTCCCGCTCCGATGACCAGCACATGCTTGTCCCTCAAGCTGCCGAACACTTTTTTCGCCAGCTCAACGGCTGCATAGCTGACAGATACAGCGTTCGCACCAATCTCCGTCTCGGAGTGGGCCCGCTTGGCAAGCGTAACAGCTTGCTTAAACAAATGATTGAACACGGTTCCCGTTGTGCCGTTTTCCTGGCCCAGAAGGAAACTGTTTCGCACCTGGCCAAGGATCTGGGTTTCGCCCAGAACCATGGAATTAAGGCCGCATGTCACCTTGAACAGGTGCTCTACTGCCGCTTCCTGCTCATAAATGAACAGGTGAGGGGTAAAATCATCTTTCTCTATGCCAAACCATTCGGATAGAAAATCTTTGATATAGTAACGGCCGGTATGAAGCTGGTCGACAACCGCATATACTTCCGTCCGGTTGCAGGTGGATACAATCATGTTTTCCAATATGCTTTTTTTATTTTTTAAAGCCAGCATGGCGGAAGCTAGTTCCGATTCGGGAAACGCAAGCCGTTCCCGGATTTCCACAGGGGCCGTTTTATAATTTAAACCGACAGCGATGATGTGCATATATAAATAGGCACCTCCAGAACAATCTCATTGATGCTATTATACCATGACAGATTATAAGAATTCTAAAAAAGATGTGAACAGATCATGAAAGCTGTGATATAGTAATTAACGGTAATGGCTTTTTGCCGGCCGCCAACTAAAAATCATCCTTATGTAACATACCAAAAACGGCAACGAAAAACAAGGCAATACGACAGGGGTGTGGTCTATCTTGAAAAATCAATCCTATCTTTCGGGAACCATTTTGGCTGGCTTCGGATTATTCTTTCTCCTCAGGCAGTATCATTTTACCCCTTTGGAAGATTTCTACTCCTGGCCGGCTTTGCTTGTCATTATCGGGCTTGGCTTTTTGCTGCAGGGCTATATGGGCAAGGATCATGACTCCATTTTGCCCGGAGCGATCTTGGCCGGCATCGGCATCCATTTCTTGATTGCGGACACACTGGATGTCTGGCCCGCCCATGAAGGGATTTTCCTGCTGGCCGTTGCAATAGGAATCCTTCTTAAATACGTGAAGACGGGGGCCGGGCTGTTCCAGGGCATCCTCTTTCTGGCCGGCTCCATTCTGGTACTGTTCTTTGACCGCCTGGCCGTGTGGGCATCGGGAAAAGGGCTGGACATGGATATGTTCGGCCAGCTTTGGCCGTTTGCATTCCTGGCTGCAGGCGTGTACTTTCTATTGGCCAATCGAAGGAAAAGATGACAAAAGGCTGTCCCTGCCAGGACAGCCTTTTGTCGTTTATTCTTTTCCAAGCCATTTGGACAGAGCATTCCATGCTGCATCTTTGCCGGCACCTGTTTCGGAAGAGAACATGATCAATTCGTCACCACGCTCCATATCAAGTGTCTCTCTGGTGATTTTCAGATGCTTATCCCATTTCCCTTTGGGTATTTTATCCGCTTTAGTGGCGATGACAATACACGGCAGATCATAATGTTTCAGGAAATCATACATCATGACATCGTCATTTGTGGGCGGATGCCGCAAATCCACAATCAGCAGTACCGCACACAATTCATTCCTGGTCGTAAAATACGTTTCAATCATCCGGCCCCAGGCATCCCTCTCGCTTTTGGACACCTTGGCAAATCCATATCCCGGAACATCGACGAAATATAGCTGCTCTTCAATTTTATAAAAGTTCAGCGTTTGCGTTTTCCCCGGTTTTGAAGATGTGCGTGCCATACTTTTCCTTCCGATCATCTTGTTGATAAACGAAGATTTACCAACGTTTGATCTGCCGGCAAGCGCAAATTCCGGAAGCCGGTCATCCGGGTACTGTTCCGGCCGCACGGCACTGATTACAAGCTCTACATTATTTACTTTCACTATTTTTCTCCCCCGCCAGTGCGATTTTGAGGACTTCATCCATGTGTGATACCGGATAGAAAGTCATTTCATTCCGCACACTTTCAGGAATATCATCTATATCTTTTTCATTGTCCTTGGGCAATATGATGGTCGTCAGTCCAGCCCGATGGGCACTCAGGCTTTTTTCCTTAAGGCCTCCAATCGGCAACACCCTTCCTCTAAGGGTAATTTCTCCTGTCATGCCAACCTCACGCCTGATCGGCTGGCCAGTAAGGGCAGACACCAGAGCGGTTGCGATTGTGATTCCCGCTGATGGCCCATCTTTTGGAACAGCCCCTTCGGGAACATGGATATGAACATCGCAGGTTTCATGAAAATCCTTCTCCAGCTTCAATTCCTTCGCTTTTGATCGGACAAAGCTGAAGGCTGCCTGAGCTGACTCTTTCATGACATCACCCAGTTTACCCGTAAGGATCAGTTTCCCTTTCCCCGGAGAGAGGGATACTTCAATCTGAAGCGTATCGCCGCCCACGGAGGTGTATGCGAGTCCAGTAGCTACTCCGACCTGGTCCTCAAACTCAGCCTGGCCATAACGGTAGCGTTTTTTGCCCAGCAGCTCTTCCAGTGAGTCCTCGGTAATGATGACCCTCTTTCTCTTTCCGGATACGATGATTTTGGCCGCTTTCCGGCAAATGGATGCCAGCTGCCTTTCCAGCTCACGGACCCCGGCTTCGCGTGTGTAGTATCGGACAAGCTTTTTCAGTGCGTCATCCTTGATCTGCAGCTGGCTTTTTGTCAGGCCATGTTCATTGACCTGTCTCGGAAGCAGGTGATCTCTCGCGATATGGATTTTTTCCTGCTCTGTATATCCGGCTATCGTGATAATCTCCATCCTGTCGCGCAATGGCCCAGGGATGGTGGCCAAATCATTTGCGGTGGCTAAAAACATCACCTTGGAAAGATCATATGTCTCTTCAATATAATGGTCGCTGAATGTGCTGTTCTGCGCCGGATCCAGCACTTCAAGCATAGCGGAGGAGGGGTCTCCCCTGAAATCGCTTGACATTTTATCGATTTCATCAAGCAGAAAAACCGGATTGACAGTCCCTGCTTTTTTCATTCCCTGGATGATGCGGCCAGGCATGGCCCCTACATACGTCCTTCTGTGTCCCCTGATTTCCGATTCGTCACGGACACCTCCAAGGGAAATACGTACAAATTTACGGCCCATGGACTCCGCAATGGAACGGGCAAGACTTGTTTTCCCGACTCCCGGAGGGCCGGCAAGACAAAGGATGGGACTTCTGAGCGACTTTGTCAGCTGCTGGACAGCCAGATACTCCAACACCCTCTCCTTTACTTTTTCCAGGCCGTAATGGTCCCGCTCCAGTATTTTTTC
>DATBUB010000419.1:0-2046 GCA_036516555.1 Bacillaceae bacterium | reverse complement strand
TTGTAAGTGGATTTATTACCGTCTTTATAGGTTTGGTTCTTTTTATGGTTCTGCTTTCGTTTAAATTTCCAATGTACCCAAGTGACATTCAAGAGGTAATAGCTCCGCCATTTTCACCGCTTGCTATGGGATTTTTTCCTCCTATGTACCTATTGGCGCAATCTTTTGTTTTTAGTATGGCGGCCGCCCTTTGGACTGTAGTTGGTTTGGCTGTATCTGCGTATATACCAATCCAGTTTGTTGCGTTAGCTACGCCCGTGATTGCAAGTTACATTTTAGAAGAGCTTACAACATTTCTTCCAAGCTGGCTGAATCTCTATTATCTTACAAGGAGTGCTGATGTCATTCAGCAGGGACCTATGATCAGCTTTGCTTACTTCACTTTTATCTTTTGTTTGTGTTCCATAATTGCAGGATTCATCTTTCATTACCAGGTTAGGAGGCGTGTACATAATGAGGTTGTATAAAGTAGCCTGGTGTGTTTGTTTCCAAAACCTTCGAAAATGGTCATCCAACTACAGAGTCTGGGTCATTGCTATTTTACTTATCATTTTGACCCACAATTTTACGAAAGATATAGGCTATTTTGCAAGAGATATAGGAATTAATGTATCCCCCTGGATATTTCCATTTCTTTTTACCCAAAAATACATTAAGCTTCTTTTCTTTTTTCCATTGGTGCTGCTATTTTGCGACGCTCCTTTCGTAGACAATAATCAGCCATATATTATATCCAGGAGCGGAAGAACACCCTGGAGTATTGGGCAAATTGGGTATATTTTCATTGCATCGTCTGCTTATTTTCTTTTTTTGGTATTTCTCACACTAGTGGTTAATTTGCCCAATATCGAATATACGGCGGAGTGGGGAAAAGTTCTGGGGACGCTTGCCAATACAAATGCATCAATCCAGATTGGACTGAAAACATCCATACTTTCCAGTATCATTCATTACTTTAATCCAATTCAAGCCATGTGGTTTTCTTTTTTTCTATCCTGGTTGGCAGGTATCTTTTTAGGGCTCTTAATATACGTTGTCAACTCGGTTTCCAATTCAAGAATGTTTGGCGTTTTGGCAGCCTCATTTTTTCTTGTTTTAGATGCAAGTGTTTCAGGCAGGCCAGAATTATACCGTTTTTCACCTGTTTCATGGAGCAATATATCACGGATTGATATTGAAGGAACTACGCAAATGCCAACCATCACCTATATATATATTGGCTTTGCCCTCATTATTGGGTCGATGGTGATAGCTGCCATTGTTGTTAATCGCAAACAGTCCATTAACGTATTACCGCCAATATAGTTACGAGAGGAGCTGTCGCCATGCTAACAGCTGTTGAAATTGAAAATCTTACAAAAAAGTTTGGTGATACAACTGTTTTACACGATATCTCTCTTTCACTCGAGAAAAACAAAATACATGGTTTGATTGGAAGAAATGGATCCGGAAAAACAATGCTTTTAAAATGCATTTGCGGATTCGTTATCCCTACGAGCGGAACCATAAAGGTATATGGCAAGCAGATAGGCAGGGATTGTGATGTACCTGAAAATGTCGGTATTATTATTGAAGCACCGGGCTTCCTTCCCAACTATGATGGATATACAAACTTAAAATTTCTTGCCGCTATAAAGAACAATATTTCAAAAGAACAAATTTATGAAGCCATTAAAAAGGTTGGGCTGGATCCAAATAGTAAAAAACACGTAGGAAAGTATTCTCTGGGTATGAGGCAACGCCTTGGACTCGCTCAAGCGCTAATGGAGGACCCGGAAATCCTCATCCTTGATGAACCCATGAACGGCCTAGATAATCAGGGTGTGAACGATATGCGGAAACTGATTCAGGAACTTAGAAACCAAGGGAAAACCATTATCCTTGCTAGCCATGGCAAAGAGGATATTGAGATTTTGTGTGATTCAGTCTATGAATTAGATCATGGAAAGATCATTAACTCTATTATGAAAACTAAAACTCATTACATGATCTAATTAATGAGGTTGGTTAGAAAACGTAAAAGCAACAAAACAGATTTAGTGTAAT
>DATBUB010000418.1:0-2595 GCA_036516555.1 Bacillaceae bacterium | reverse complement strand
TTTTCTCCCAGGGCTTGTTCGGATTCAGAGAAGGGAGGCCGGATTTGAGCAAGAAGAGCCTCCCGTTTTCCGAGCAATTTTTCGATTTCACCAATGGAGGAGTCCCGTAATGCATCTCCTGACGATTGTGCAGCCTGGATCAGCTTCTCGGTGACCGACAGGCATTCTTCCATGGCTCCCATCATACACCGCTGCCTGCTGCTGCATGGGTTTTTTTGCGGTTCAATTGGATGACTTGTTTCCATGTATCACGGAAATCCATTATGATGCCTTCCACTTCTTCCAAAATGGCTGTATCGTTTTTGATGTTGGCCTCAATAAGACGCCTGTTGGCATAATCGTACAGGGCCATCATGTTTTTGGAAACTTCCAAATCCATATTCAATGTCACCATCAGCTCGGTGATGATGTTTTGGGCCTTTTGTATATTTGTGTTCTTTTCTTCCATGTTCTGATGTGCGACGGCCTGTTTCGCCAAGTTGATGAATTTGAGGCAGCCGTTATACAGCATAAGCGTCAATTCCCCTGGCGATGCGGTGGTCACTGAATTATTGCGGTAAGCCTGATACGGATTGATGCTTGCCATGTTAACACTCCTTTAAAAACTTCGGTAAAACCTGTATTGGATCGGTTGGGTTACATGTTTCCAAACTGTTGCATTAAGTACATCGATTGATTATTTGCACGCTGGATTGCTTTTTCCATGGCGGTAAATTGGCGCCAGTAGCGGTTTTCCACCTGTTTCATCTTGTTGTCAAAACGATCGATACTCTTATCGACATCCAAAAGCTGGCGTCCCAGGGCAAACTGCTGATTCGTCGAAGTGGCCCGCCCCGCTTTTTCCTGAAGCTTTTTCATCGTTGCGTCCACTGTATCGTAAAGCTTATGAACGACACCCCTGCCGGACGTCATACCGTCTCCGCGAAACAGGTTTTCTACGGATTGCAGGTCCTTCTCCAGCGCTTCTTTCAGCTTCGCTTCGTCAATTTGTAGCTTCCCGCCGTCCAGGTAGTTGGCGGTTGTTTTGATGCCGATGCTCGCAAGCTGCTTGAATAATCCGTTCGTTTCTACGGAATTCGAAATGTCCATGCGCATGCCGGAAAGTACATTGGAAAGCAAAGGATCATTCTTCAGCAGGCCGCTTCGGGCCATCTCTTCCCACTTTTCAATCTGCTTCTCGGAAAGACCCTCCCGTTCGTCGTCCGTAAGAGGCTTGTAGCTTCGGTGCTTCTCCTCATTCAGCTTCTTGCTGATCTCCGCAATCAGTTCATTGTAGGACTCCACGAACCCTTTGATGTTTTCTAGGACTTTGTCGGTGTCGTTGTTAACGGAAACTGTCACTGGAGTGATAGTATTCTCTAAAAATGTCTGTTTGAGAGTAAAGGTAACCCCGTTCATTTCGAAGGTGTTAGAAGAACGTTCAGTATCAAGTCCATTGATTTTCAGCTTGGCATTGGAGCCTCCTGATTCTGCAGAACCTTCAAACTTCAGGAATTTATTAAGAAAATCACCTGAGAGCGCCATTTCATTTCCGCCAAGGTTGAAGTCTCCAGTTTCTTTCCTGGTAAGCGTCACTTGATCTTTAAAACTATCGTAAAACATTGTGACGCCTGCAGTGGACTCATTCACCTTTCTCATTACGCCATTTAGCGATTCATTTCCCGTAATAAAAAACGTCTCGTTCACTATCCCTTTTGACGTATGTGTTTCCATGGAAAACGTAGAATAGTTCTGTGTATACTCAACTTCAAAAGTATTCGTATCATCCATTGGAGAATCAAACGTGATGACACCGGTATTGACATTGATTTCACCAATGGTTCCAATTTTGTAGACATTCCCATTTCCCGGCTTGGTTAGTTGGTACTCTGTACCATTATGATTAAGGGTAAACGAATCAACATCAATTGATCCTTTACCAAGGCTCCAAGTTGAAACCGGATCTTCTCCAATCGTAAGCTGATCTGACTTTTGTTCAAGTACATATTCGACCTTTACGGAGCTGCCTGCCGCTAATGGAGTTCCAAACGTTAAGGAACCATCAGACTCTACCTTTACTTGTCCGGCCGAAGGGGAGCCGGTTACAACTTTTAGGGACTGGCCGTTTACTTTTACGCTGGGCTCGACCCCCGTCTTTAAGGCCCCGCCGTCCAGCTTGATGCTCTCTCCAGCTTCCTTCACTTGAATTGTTTTAGATTCAACTACACCTTTTTCCCATGTATAGGCTGCGTATCTGTCTTTTTGTTCATATAGACTTGCTGCAACATCTATTTTTTTGCTGGGATCAGCCGAGATTGCTCCTGTATTCACCCTTGTCGCCGCCGTCGCCAACTGGCTCACTGCAGAAATGCTGTAAGCCGCCTGCGACGCCCCGCTGGTCGCTGTCGCAGTCACATATGCTTCGTTGGAGGTCGTGGTAGTACGCGCCCGGTAATTCGGCGTCAATTTCAAGTTTGCCAGCTTGTCACGAAAACTTAGAAGCTTTGTATTGATGGAACGAAAATCATCGCGCTGCCACTCCAGTATTTGCTTCTTCTGCTTCAATTTATCCAGCGGCATCCGCTCCGCCTTCATCAAATCCTTGACGATCTGGTC
>DATBUB010000417.1:0-4761 GCA_036516555.1 Bacillaceae bacterium | reverse complement strand
ATGACATAAATACGCTGACAGAGAGCAATCGCCGCCCTGATATCATGTGTGATAAACAGAATAGCCAGTTGTTCCTTTTGGTTTAGAGACCGGATGAGAGAAATCATGTCAGCCTGCGAGCTCATGTCCAAGTTAGCAAATGGTTCATCAAGAACAATTAGTTCAGGCTTGAGCAACAATGCACGGGCTAATGCAGCGCGCTGTCTCATCCCGCCAGATAACTCATGAGGGTATAGAAATCGAACAGACGGGGACAAGCCAACTTTTTGAAATGCGGAAAGCACTTCCTCATCTTTGTCTCCCTGTCCCTTGTTCCAATAGTCGTATCCTTCGCCGACGATTTTTTCAATTGTCCAACGGGCATCGAACGACATCAGCGGATCTTGGTGTACCCATTGAAGGCCTCTTCGCAGTGGTTGTTTTCCCATCCAGGCAACCGTACCGCTCGTACATGGCTCGAGTTGAAGCATCAAACGGGATAACGTGCTTTTCCCTCCGCCGCTTTCTCCAATCAGCCCGACTGATTCACCTTCAGCGATATACAGCGATACATCTTGGACGGCCGAAGTTATTTCTTTCGTAAACCACTTTTTCTTAACGTATCGCTTCGTCACATGTTCAGCTTTCAAAATTGGCTTGCCATCCGTCTGTTTAGCGATGTCGGCAGGATTTAACAGAAGCTTATAATCAGCCAACAGCTGCTTTGCCTGCGCTGATTCTGGATTGGCAAACAATTTCTCGGAGGGGGAACATTCGACTACCTCCCCGCCGTTCATTACAATAACGTCATCCGCGATTTTTTCCGCAACTCCGAGGTCATGTGTAATAAATAAAAGCGAACCACCTGATTTACGCTGCCATTCTTTCATGAGGGAAAGAATTTCGAATTGAATAGGCAAATCGAGCGCAGTTGTTGGTTCATCTGCGATCAAAAGCGCGGGATTTAAAGCAATGGCAAGGGCTAATTGAACTCTTTGCCTCATCCCGCCCGAAAGCTCATGCGGAAAGGAGCGGAACACTCGTTCAGGATCCTGCATTTTCACTAGGTAGAGCAATTTGATGGCTTCCTCTTTCACCTCTTTTTTGGTTAAAGGTGTATGGGCAGCGAACACCTCTATAAAGTGATGTCCAATTGTTCGAATTGGATCAAATGTTTGCCACGAATCCTGAAATACAACACCTGCTTCTTTTCCGCGATATTTGCGTTTACGGCTCTTATCCATTGAAAACACAGGTTCACCTAAATAGTGGACGGAACCTGAGGAAACAGTCATATTCTCGGGAAGCAAGTCCATAATCGCTCTTGCCGTTAAACTTTTACCCGAACCACTTTCTCCTATCAAAACCGTCACTGTATTTTTTCGGATGGAAAAAGTAACATTTGATATCAATGATTTCCCTTGATGTGAGATAGTGAGTTGGTCAACCTCAAGAATGCATTCGTTCATTTTTGCCCTCCCTTTTTAAACTGTGGAGCTGCCATATAGTCCAGAAGCTTGTCACCTAAAAAGTTAATCACAAGAATTGAGTAAGTAATGCACGCTCCCGGAAAGATGACCAGCCACCAGGCTCCAGAAAGCAAGTGCCCTTGCGCTCCCATCAGAATATTTCCCCATGAAGGCTCTTGAGGGGGGAGGCCAATGCCCAAAAAGCTGAGCGTTGCTTCTGCAAGGATTGCATGGCTAAGGCTGTTTATGGCTAGTACTATAACTGACGGCAAGCATTGCGGAAGCATATGGCGGAATAATAATTGTCCCAATGAAGCCCCCACTACGGTAGAAGCCTGAATAAATGCTTCTTTTTTTAACGTTAATATTTCTGTCCGTATCAGACGTGCAACGGGCATCCAGCTAGTTAAACTAATGACAAGAACAATTGTCATTAGACTTGGCGGAAACATCATTTGCAGCCCTATCATTAATAACAACGAAGGTATGCTCAAAAAAGCATCAATCGTCCGCATCATGATTCGGTCTATCAATCCGCCTGCAAGACCACTGACTGCACCGTAAGCGACCCCCACGGCAATTGAAAGGAGCATCGTTACGGCTCCAACAAAAATAGAAACCCGGCCGCCGTACAAAAGACGCGAAAAGATATCGCGTCCAAGTTCATCGGTACCAAGTATATGTTCAGATCCTGGAGGCAGAAGCACACTATCCATTCGAATAGCCAGAGGATCATGTGGAGTCAGTAGCGGAGCGAACAAAATGGCTGCTATAAGAATGCAAAAAGAGCACGCTGGCAAGATCAAAAACATAAGGTGGTTCCTGCTCATCCCCGTCCCTCCTCAAGCAATTGATTCCGGAGGCGGGGATCGATCCAAGCACAAATGATATCCACAAATAAATTAACGATGATTACAAACACCATACTCAGCAAGATAACCGCCAATAAAACAGGGTAATCGTGCGCAAGAGCGGATTTCAATGCGAGACGCCCCATACCCGGCCATGAAAAAATGGTTTCCACTACAACAGAACCCGCTAATGCAACAGCGAGTGACATACCTGTATATGATAGTAATGGAACAGAGGCATTAGGAAGCAGGTGATTTTTTAAAATTGTCCATTCTGAAATGCCGCGTGCTCTTAAAGCATAAACAAAACCGGTTTCTTTCGTGATGGCAATATGGTTGCGCAAGAGTCGGATAAAATACCCAGCATGCGATAAAGCGAGGACGAGCGAAGGCATAATGAGATAGCGTAGTTGTCCGCCTCCCTCTCCCATTCCTGAGGTCGGCAAAACGCCTAAATAAACGGAGAAAAACATCATAAGTATTATGGCAAACCAAAAAGACGGTATGGACATGAAAATAAAACTAATGATTGTTACAGCGTGATCATATATAGATCGATGGCGTAGACCGGATGTTACTCCTAAGAAAACAGCCAATGCAAACATGAGAAAATGAGCTGAGAACATCAATAAAAAGGTTGGCTGCAGGGATTTTACTACAACTGAAGCGGCATTTTCTCCTGAAACAAAAGACACTCCCCACTCACCTTTAAGAACATGTCTAATCCATTTTACATATTGAGTTGGCAATGGTTCCTTTAACCCTAAATTTTCTGTGATGCGCACTCGGTCGGCTTCACTCAATTTTTGAAGCTGGTCCCCATATATAGCAGCGGCTGGATCTCCAGGAAGCATGCGAATAAAAGCGAAACATAACACACTGCCAATGAGTAAGACAAAAAATGATTCACCGAGTCGCTTTAATATATACTGACCCATATATTTCCTGCTTTCAATTAAAAATGATAGACTCACAGATTAAAAAATCAACGATCTGCATTCTTATTTTATCATAAGAAAATTTTATTTAAAATGGATGATGGAACATGGAAAAGGATTACCAGTTTATGATATAGGAATTAATGGATCGACCTGTTAATCCAATTCAATCGAATTCTACAAGCTTTACTATTTTCCGGTCCCTTCTTGCCCGCGGCGATCTTCTAATTTATGGTTTAATTGGTAAGTGGACAAGATAACTCCACCGACGATAAATAAGGATCCCAACATTTCTGCTCCAGTGATCGGCTTGGCAAGCAAGACCAATCCTGTAATCATGGCGACAAAAGGCTCTAAATTGGATAAGATTGAAGCTTTTGAAGCGTCAACATACCTGATGTATTTGTTCCAAATAAGCGTTGCGACAGCGTGCACGATAACGGCAGTTCCAATAAGGAGGGCCCAATTGGAAAGGGCATAGCTTATTCGTAAAGGGTTGTCCAGCACAAAAGCGAACGGAATGGAGATAATGAAGCCGACGATATTCGAATATAAAGTAATAACAAGCGGCTCTAATCTTTGAGAGAGCTGCCTTGTCATAATAATCATGATCGCGAATGTAATCATTGTTACAACGATCCACCATAAGCCTTTATCGATGTGAACCGACGATAAGTCACCTTCTGTAACGACAAAGTATATGCCAGCAATCGCAATGGTTGACCCGATCAGCATGCGAAGGGTAATACTTTCTTTTAAAAAAACTGCCGCTAATAATCCTGTTACAATAGGTGTTGTTGCCAAAATCAATGCGGATGTGGTGGAATCGGCCGTTTCCAGTCCTGCGAAAAATGACCATTGGTTGATGAATACCCCTATTACCCCGAGAAAAAAGAGTGAAATGACATCTGTTTTGCTCACTGGTTTCATCTTTCTTCCATTAAGGGATAATACAATCAAAAAAAAGACAATAAATAATAGTCTCAGCATGGTTAACATGGCGGGAGAAAAGTCTCGAACTAATAATTTCCCGAAAACAAAATTGCTTCCCCATACTACTACACAAAAAATGAGCCAGGCATAAGCTTTCAACATGTTTCACCTTTCATATTCCAAAAATGACAACTGCTCTATTCTAACATCCAGGCAGAATTCCTTAAAGTGTTTACTGTACACTTATGTTTTCCAAGCCTCTTGTAATTTTATCACCTGAAATTATTTATAGGACTTGCCTATGATACGTTATTTAAAAGGTAACGATCCTTTCACTTTTTTTGTTATAAAAAGGTTTTTATTTTGCTGCATAAACCATTATGTGTCTATTGCCTCAAGTGTTCTTTTGGTTTGGCCCGCCATAATCCATTTTAAAAACCTGCAAATCCTTCATTAATGAAGAATTTGCAGGTTTTTGTCTTTACCTGTTTCCCGGTGCCGGCTGGTCAACTCCCGTTATCCGATGCCGATGTCCATCATCCACCGTGGTGTAAAAGTCATAATAATGAACATGCATTCCATTCCCCACCG
>DATBUB010000416.1:0-7016 GCA_036516555.1 Bacillaceae bacterium | reverse complement strand
TGGTGATGTCCGCGCCCAGCATGCATTGCAGGCTTCCCGGAATGAAAGCTCAAGAGTCAGCCTTGATACATTGTTTGAACAGATGAAACAAGGGGAAATGAAAGACTTAAATATCATTATCAAAGCAGATGTCCAAGGTTCCGTCGAAGCACTGGCTGCATCGTTGAGAAAAATTGATGTTGACGGCGTAAATGTCAGAATCATCCATACAGCTGTCGGTGCCATCAATGAATCGGACATTACGCTTGCGGCAGCTTCAAACGCCATCGTCATCGGATTTAACGTACGCCCTGATGTAAATGCCAAGCGTGCAGCGGAGTCCGAAAAGGTGGATGTCCGCCTGCATAGAATCATTTATAAGGCAATCGATGAAATTGAGGCGGCCATGAAAGGAATGCTCGATCCCGAGTACGAAGAGAAAGTCATCGGGCAGGCGGAAGTACGCCAAACCTTCAAGGTCTCCAAAATTGGTACCATCGCAGGTTCCTTTGTCACGGAAGGCAAAATTACGCGCGACAGCGGAATTCGTCTGATCCGGGACGGAATTGTTATTTTTGAAGGTGAAATTGATGATTTGAAACGCTTTAAAGATGACGTCAAAGAAGTCAGCCAGGGCTATGAGTGCGGAATCACCATCAAGAAGTTCAATGATGTGAAAGAAGGCGACGTTATCGAGGCCTTCCTGATGCAAGAAGTTGAGCGTTCTTGATTGGTTTCGCCGAATGTGAATTTCGGATATTCCATGCTCATTCATTGAAAGAAAAACGCGCCGTTCTTCAAAAGGGCATGACAAGAGTCAAGCAAAAATTCAATGTTTCTGTTGCCGAGCTGGAGCATCAGGATGTATGGCAGCTTACGAAAATAGCCATCGTCACCGTTGCTTCATCACGCAAGGCGGCGGAGCGGGAATTGGAACATGCCATCAAGTTCCTTGACTCCAATCCGGAGTGGGAAAGGATTTCGACAACATTTGAATGGCTGTGAAAGAGGTGTCATGTATGAGTTTGCGAGCTAACCGAGTCGGCGAGCAGATGAAAAAAGAGATGGGTGAAATCATCACCCGCAAAATCAAGGATCCCAGAATCGGCTTTGTTACGGTGACGGATGTACAGGTAACGGGAGATCTTCAACAGGCGACAGTCTATATATCCGTCCTGGGGGATGACGAACAAAAAGAAAATACACTCAAGGGCCTTGCCAAAGCAAAAGGTTTCATCAGATCGGAAATAGGGCAAAGGATCCGTTTAAGGAAGACGCCTGAAATCAGCTTTGAATTTGATGAGTCCATTGACTACGGCAATAAAATCGAAACATTGCTGAAGCAGATAAAAGAAGATTAATGTTTAAAATGGATAGACCTTGTGTCTATCCATTTTTAAGCAATAAGGAGGATTTCATGGAAGGAATCTTGCCATTGTGGAAACCGAAGGGACTGACATCCCATGACTGCGTGTTCAAGGTGCGCAAACTCCTCAGAATGAAAAAAGTTGGCCACACCGGCACATTAGATCCGGATGTAGAGGGTGTTCTTCCCATCTGTCTGGGCAGAGCAACCAAAATTGCTGAATATATCACAAACGCCGGCAAGGTGTATGAAGGTGAAGTGACCCTTGGATTTTCCACCACTACGGAGGATGCATCTGGAGAACCGGTGGAAGAAAAGGGAGTGGATCGTGATATTCAGATCCATGAAATAAAAGATGTTTTGCAATCCCTGACGGGAGAGATTGTACAAACCCCTCCCATGTATTCCGCCGTTAAAGTAAACGGTAAAAGACTATATGAATATGCACGCCAAGGAATCACGGTAGAGCGTCCGTCCAGAAAGGTCACGATTTATGAACTGACACTTCATGAAGATTCGATGAGAGAACGGAACGGACTCGTCTCATTTCGATTCCGGGTCAGCTGCAGCAAAGGAACCTACATACGAACCCTGGCGGTGACAATCGGGGAAAAACTTGGTTATCCAGCCCATATGTCTGATTTGACCCGCACGGCATCCGCCTCTTTTACAAAAGATGACTGTGTCACACTGGAGTCATTGGAAGAAAAGCTGGTGTCCGGAGCGCTGAACGGCTTCATTTTCCCTTTGGAACAGGGACTTTCCCATTTGCCGTCCAGAGAAATAAGTGATAAATTAGCACTGAAAGTGAAAAACGGTGCGGTGTTGCCCAAACCGGAGTTATGGCCGGAAGGGGAAGTGGTTCTGTTATTTGATGCTAAGGCACTCGCCATTTATGAAACACACCCGGAAAAGCCGGAATCGATCAAGCCGGTAAAGGTTTTGAGAAATGATCAATAGGGATCTGGCCCATAAACAAGGTGATTTGAATTGAAAGTGACTATGATACACCATCCCCATACATATAAACAAAATGATTTTCCCCCTATGGCCATGGCACTTGGTTTTTTTGACGGTGTTCACCAAGGGCATCAAAAAGTGATAGGGAAGGCTGTTGAGACAGCACGTGAACACGGTCTGAAAAGTGCAGTCATGACCTTTGATCCCCATCCATCGGTTGTGCTTGGGCAAAAGAACAAACAAATTCGCTACATCACTCCTCTCCAAGATAAAATCCGCCGGATTGAAGACTTGGGTGTGGACTATTTGTTTATTGTGCGATTTACATCCGCCTTTGCCAGCCTGGCACCTGAAGAGTTTGTGGAGGATTACCTGACAGGGTTGAATGTTCGGAATGCCATTGCCGGTTTTGATTATACATACGGCAAATTCGGGAAGGGTACGATGGAAACGATGCCTGAGCATGCCAAAGGGGCATTTATAGTGACGACGGTTAATAAACTTGAGGATTCAGGAGAAAAAATAAGTTCTACAGCAATCCGTTCTCTTTTGGCTGAAGGGGAAACGGAAGAAGCAATGAAACAGTTAGGGCGGTTCTATTCCGTTAAAGGAACGGTTGTCCATGGGGAGAAGCGCGGCCGGACAATTGGTTTTCCTACGGCTAATATCCGGATTGAAGAGGATTATATCATCCCGAAAACAGGTGTATATGCCGTTAGAATCCTAATCGGGGGCAAGTGGGAAAATGGCGTATGTAACATTGGCTACAAGCCGACCTTCAAGAATCCGGATGAGAAAGAGCTTTCTACAGAAGTTCATATCTTTGATTTTTCACGCTCCATATACGGGGAAGAAGTTGAATTGGAATGGCACATGAGAATCAGGGATGAACAAAAATTCAGCGGAATCGATGAATTGAAACAACAAATTTCCAAAGACAAAGAAGCAGCCATCCAATACTTTCAATCGTCGAGGAAATAACTTGATTTTTCCTTTGGAAAGAGGTATTCTAATACAGTATCAGGAACCTTTGCTTGGCAACGCGACTCACCGACGCTTGCTAGGTAACAGGGGATAGTAAACAGGAGGTGAAACAGGATGGCGATTTCTCAAGAACGTAAGAACGAAATCATCAACCAGTACAAAATTCATGAAAATGATACGGGTTCCCCGGAAGTTCAAATTGCTGTATTGACTGAAGAAATCAACAAATTGAACGATCATCTTCGCACGCACAAAAAAGATCATCATTCCCGCCGCGGATTGATGAAAATGGTAGGCAGACGCCGTAACTTGCTGACTTACCTTCGTAACAAAGACGTGCAGCGCTATCGTGAATTGATCAACAGCCTTGGCCTCCGCCGTTAATCCGGAGTGCCTGTTCAAAAAGCGGGATTCTTCCCGCTTTTTTGTTAGTTAAAAAAATTACCTTATTTTGCCGGCTGCAGGATCACTTTTTGGGACTGTCATGCACAGCGTGGCAGAACTGAACATTGGACATGTTCATGAGGAAGCGCAAGGCGCCTGATCAGCCCCGACAAGCATAAGACAAAAATTGCAGGAGGTCCTGACCTCCGGAGAGTTTTGGCTTATGACCTCGAGGGGCAAGGCGCCTGAAGCTGGACTATGAGGAAGCGCAAGACGCCCTTTTCATGTGTATGTCTAATGTTCAGTGTGCAGCCGGCCTGCAGATTCCTTATAATGACAACGGCAAAATATTGTCTTCTGTCAACACTACATAATAGGAATGCAAATCAATTTTATCTTTTTGGAAAGAAAGAGAGGAGTTTCCGCATGGAGCAAGAGAAAAGAACATTTTCCATTGACTGGGCAGGAAGAGAGCTGACAGTGGAGATCGGCCAGCTGGCCAAACAAGCAAGTGGTGCAGCACTTATACGGTATGGAGATACAGCGGTCCTAAGTACAGCAACCGCTTCGAAAGACCCTAAAAACGTTGATTTTTTCCCCTTGACGGTTAACTATGAAGAGCGGTTGTATGCTGTGGGGAAAATTCCCGGAGGGTTTATTAAAAGGGAAGGCCGCCCAAGCGAAAAAGCCATTTTGGCAAGCCGTTTGATTGACCGTCCAATCCGTCCGCTTTTTGCCGATGGGTTCAGGAATGAAGTACAGGTGGTCAGCATAGTCATGAGCGTCGATCAAAACTGTTCTTCAGAAATGGCCGCCATGTTTGGCTCCTCCCTAGCCCTCAGCACCTCGGATATCCCATTTGAGGGACCGATTGCCGGTGTTGTAGTGGGACGGGTGGATGGCCAATTTGTCATCAATCCAACTGTAGAGCAAATGGAAAAGAGCGATATCAACTTAACCGTTGCAGGAACAAAAGACGCCATTAACATGGTAGAGGCTGGTGCCGAAGAGGTTCCCGAAGAAATTATGCTTGAGGCCATCATGTTTGGCCATGATGAAATTAAGCGCCTGATTGCCTTCCAGGAGGAGATTGTGGCTGAAATAGGCCGGGAAAAACGCGAGGTTACACTCTATTCTGTGGACACGGAATTGGAGGCAGAAATTCGCCAAATGTGTGAAACATCCTTGGTCGCTGCGATACAAGTCGAGGAAAAACATGCCCGGGAAGAAGCCATCCAAGCGGTTAAAGACCAGGTCATTGCCGAGTTCAATGAACGGGAAACAACAACCGATGAAATATTGAAAGACGTTAAACAAGTGTTGAGCCAGCTCGTAAAAGAAGAAGTCCGAAGGCTCATCACAGTGGAAAAAATCCGTCCTGATGGACGTAAACCCGATGAAATCCGCCCATTGTCGTCAGAAGTCCGAATTTTGGCAAGAACCCATGGATCTGGCCTTTTTACAAGGGGACAAACCCAGGCTCTCAGCATTTGTACGCTCGGCGCGCTGGGGGATGTTCAAATACTGGACGGGCTCGGAATTGAAGAATCCAAACGCTTTATGCATCACTACAATTTTCCTCATTTCAGTGTGGGTGAAACAGGACCGATCCGAGGCCCGGGCCGCCGGGAAATCGGACATGGTGCATTGGGAGAACGTGCCCTTGAACCGGTCATTCCAAGTGAAGAAGACTTCCCGTATACAATCCGCCTCGTATCTGAAGTGTTGGAATCCAATGGTTCAACTTCGCAGGCAAGCATTTGTGCAAGCACACTGGCCATGATGGATGCAGGTGTTCCCATTAAGGCTCCTGTTGCCGGTATCGCAATGGGGCTTGTGAAATCCGGAGACCACTATACCATCCTGACAGACATTCAAGGTATGGAGGATCACCTTGGGGACATGGACTTTAAGGTGGCTGGAACATCCAAGGGTGTAACGGCACTGCAAATGGATATCAAGATTGAAGGCCTCTCCAGAGAAATCTTGGAGGAAGCCCTTCTCCAGGCAAAGCAGGGACGGATGCATATTCTGGAGTCCATGGTAGCCACAATCGCGGAACCGAGAAAACAATTGTCTGAATATGCTCCTAAAATCTTGACCATGCATATCAATCCAGATAAGATCAGGGACGTCATCGGGCCGAGCGGAAAACAAATCAATAAGATTATTGAGGAAACCGGCGTCAAGATTGATATTGAACAGGATGGAAAAGTCTTCATCGCTTCCGCAAACGAAGAAATGAACCAAAAAGCCAAAAAGATTATCGAAGACATTGTCCGTGAAGTGGAAGTCGGACAAATGTACCTCGGTAAAGTAAAGCGCATCGAAAAATTCGGCGCCTTCCTGGAACTGTTCCCAGGCAAAGACGGATTGGTGCACATCTCCCAGCTGGCCGAAGAGAGGGTCAATAAAGTGGAAGATGTAGTGTCCATCGGTGATGAACTGCTTGTCAAAGTGGTTGAAATTGACAATCAGGGCAGGGTGAACCTGTCCAGAAAAGCTGTCTTGAAAGAGCAGAAAGAACAGGAAAAGAAAGAAAACGAATAAACAGTGGCCAGGATTCTCCTGGCTTTTCGTTGTTATAAAACATAATGAAAAGACTATGTTCAGACTGAATGGAAAACGCTTTTCTTTCGAGGAGCCAAGCATCAGCGGAGCGGATTTGCCCTGTATGGCAATGAGCATTGCAAGGATGTGCAGCGGGCAAAGAAAGCGAGGTTTGGCATCAGTCTGGAAGCCAGGGGTCTCCTGGCTTTTTTGATTATTTGCGTCTGTTCTAGCGTGTCCCCCTTCAACATAATGATAGTGTGAAGGGGGAAAAGGATGAAATGAAAACAAAAAACTTGCTAGGTTTTGGTCTGATTGCTATCCTATCAATGTCTGCCGCATTCAATCCATATACGTCCTTGTATGTGGAACAGCTAAAAAGCGGCTCCATACAAGCGGCTGCCGCTAAAAGCAGCCTTTATAAGCAAATTGAAGAAAAGGCGGAATCCTACTATATCCCTCCGCAGGATGCCAGAATCGATAGGGTATGGAAAGCGATGCCTGGCTATAACGGTATTGAAGTGGATGTAGCAGCCTCATATGCAAAGATGAAAAAGGGAAGAACCTATGAGGAAAAGAAACTTGTATTCAGGCAAATTCCACCAGCCGTTCATTTGTCGGATTTGCCGCCTGCTCCCATTTACCGGGGCCATCCAGAGAAACCGATGGTTGCCCTTTTGATCAACGTGGCATGGGGAGAGGAGTTTCTTCCCGGCATGCTCGCAACCCTCAAACAACACAGTATCCATGCGACTTTCTTTTTGGAAGGGAGATGGGCAAAGGCAAATCCCGA
>DATBUB010000415.1:0-2614 GCA_036516555.1 Bacillaceae bacterium | reverse complement strand
AGCCTGAACCCCTCCTTTTCCAATATTTCCCTCATCCTTTTCAGGGAACGGTGGTACGTTACATGTACTTTGTTGGGCGTACATTTCAGCACTTCACCCGCTTCCTTTGCGGAGAGCTCCAAAATGCCCCTTAAAATCACCGTTTCCCGGTATGGAGGCGAAAGCTGGCTGATGGCGCCGTACAACTGCCGATGCTCTTCATTTTTCAACGCCAGATATTCAGATCCATTCTCATGGGGCTGCTGATCAGACGAGAAAATATGCCTGATTTTTCGCCAAACCATGCTTCTCCGATGGCGGTCGATGACCATATTTCTCGCGATGGATATCAACCACGTCTTTGGATGCGACCCTCCCTTAAAACCCGGCATTTTCTTTAAGGCTTGCAAAAAGGTGTCCTGCACGAGATCTTCCACATCGGCGGAACCTGTATAATACACAAGGAAACTTGTAATATCTTTTTCGTACATATGAAACCAGTCTTCAATGGAATGCTCTTCCACGCTATCCCCCCTCCTTTATAATATTAGACGATGGGAGATGAAAAATCTTACAGAGTCCTGTGAAAAATAAAAAAAGAGGCCCCCGGCCCCTGCATTTCACTCTGTGATCTGGATTTGGTCAATATCCCCCAATGATATTCGCCGGACCGCTCCGTCCCTGTCCACAATACGGAACTCCTGCCTCAGTGCGTCAAAATAATGGATCCTTCCCTTTGCTTCCTCATAATGGCCGCTGGAAAAATGGGTAATGGACACTTCCTTTCCCCTTTCCATGGCTTCTTCCGCCGTTTCGTTCAGCTGTTCGAGCTTCTGCTCATCCGGTTCCTCCCGTTCCGTGCGGGTATCCTCTTCCGCCCATTCCCTTAGCATTTTTACATGTTCGGGAAGCATCATGGACGTCCACTTTATCCGTCCCCTGTCTCGAATCATTTTTTTCAGCCCCCTTCTTCCTCTTTTTTCCCGTACGGAAAATGCTGTTACGCCTTATGTCCGCCGACGAGGGCCGCCCTCTTGCGCGCCGTCCCGGCTTCCGTATAGGAGACGGCACGAAGGATGGCCACCGGACCATGGCGGCGGCGTATCCGGTCAACCGTATATCCAAGCTCCCTCTCACGGATCCTTTTCGGTTCAAAGAAGCTCAGCTGGATGATGTGATCATCCGTTATATTGGCAAGGGAAATGGAAATCTGCCGGACGGTTTTTCCCGTATAGTTTTCTTCAAACAATTCAAGGCAGACCCGGTAGATCGCCATTGTTGCATTGGTCGGCTCTTCAATGGAACGGGACCGGAGAAAGCCTCCCCCGAGCTCTTTATCGCTGTAACCGATGCCAAGGCTGACGGTCCTTCCTGCCTTCCGGTGTTCCCGCGCACGCCGTGCCACCTCTTCGCACATTTCCAGGATCACGGCCATGATTTCATCCTTTTCTTTATAGTCGCGCAGCAATATTTGGCTTTTGCCGAAGCTGATCTGGCCTTCCATGACCGGAGCCCCCAAATCGGAGAGGTCCACCCCCCATGCATGGTAGTACAATTGGTTCCCCATTACCCCGAATTTTTTCTCGAGCCTGTCAAGATCATAATGGGCAAGCTGTCCGACATTAAAAATCCCCATGCCGTTGAGGGTCCGCTCCACCCTCCTTCCGATGCCCCACATCTCCCTGAGCGGGGAAACCGGCCATAATTTAGCCGGCACATCTTCATATGTCCATTCGGCAATGCCCGATTTCTTCGCCTCAAGGTCAAGGCATAGCTTCGACAGGAGCATATTGGGTCCGATGCCGATGGAACAGGTGAGCTGGAATTCCCGGAGCAGCTCGCTCCTGATTTTTTCGGCGACTTTATGGGCATCCCCCCACAGTCCATCCGTTCCATCCATCTTGATAAAGCTTTCATCAACGCTGTACACATGGATCGCCTCTTTGGGCACATAGCGGTTCAGCAGGCGTGTGATTTCTGTTGACACCCGCAAGTATGTGGCCATCTTTGCTTCCGTCAGGATGATTCCGCTATCTTCCGGAATTTCGAAAAGACGCGAACCGGTCTTGATGCCGAAGTCCTTTTTCAGGCGCGGAGATGCTGCAAGGACCACACTCCCCGGCTGGTTCAGGTTTCCGACCACGGCCAGATGGCATTCAAGGGGATCTAGCCCGAGCATGACTGCAGAACAGCTCGCATAGAAGCTTTTCATGTCGATGCACAGTATCTTGCCATGCGGAAGCCGGCTGTAATCGATGCCCATGATTCTTTCCTCCTAATCACTGCGAACGTTTGTTCTATTATACCCATAATATTAGACGATTAGACCTATTGATTCAATGGTATTTTTTTCAACATATCCTTAAAGTGGAAGAAGAAATCAAAAAAGCCCTCTGTCCACCCTACAAACGGGGGACAGAGGGGAGGCTGAACCTCTATTTACTTTTTAAAAAAAGCCCTTTTACCGATTTTTTCTACGGCGCGCGGAAAAAGTGTATACAAGATGCTCCCCGCATTCATCCAGCCTGGAAGGTTGATCTCCCGACGGTTAGCCAGCATGGACCCCACAATTTTTTCAGCCACTTTTTCCGTCGGCAAAATAAAACGTCCCAGACTCTTTAAATAGGAACCTCCG
>DATBUB010000414.1:0-2486 GCA_036516555.1 Bacillaceae bacterium | reverse complement strand
CATCCAAATGGTAACAGAGAAGCCCGAAATGGATGAAAAAACATCCAAATGGTAACAGAGGAGCGTTCTTGAAGCCCGGAGACGATATAAAATTATCCATTTGGCAAAAGAGATCTTGTCACCTGAGGTAAAATCAGCCCGAAAAATAATAAATAAAATTCCAGGATAGTCCCTCACCTTCATGGACAAATTAATAACCGTGGAGGTGATTACAATGGCAAAATTCAACCAACAAGCTGGCAAGACTTCTTCTGGAACAAACATCCAGGAAGTAAGGCAGCAAAACGCGCAAGCTGGCCAAGGCCAATTCGGCACTGAATTCGCGAGCGAAACTAACGCTCAAGAAGTAAGACGCCAAAACCAGCAGTCAGCTCAAGGGCAACAAGGCCAACAAGGTCAATTCGGCACTGAGTTCGCAAGCGAAACAAGCGCTCAGGAAGTAAGACGCCAAAACCAACAAGCTGAAAGCCGTAAAAACCAAAACAGCTAAATGCATGCATAAAGGCGCCCTTCTTAAACGGAGGGGCGCCTTTTTGCTGCGTCGATTCATTGTGTGGAGCTTTCGACAAAACTTCTATCAAAGCCACATAACTAGTCAAAGGAGATAGCACAACTTTCAAGAATACTTATGGGAGCAGGTGAGAGCTCCGGTGGGGTAGAGGGGGTACTCGCTAAAATTTTCAAAAGCAGGGCGGTGGAGCAATGAAAACTTTTAACGAGATGATTGCGGAACAAATGAAGACGATGGAAAAGCTTCTCTATTTGCAGTCTGAACTGGAACGGTGCCTCGAAATCCAGGAGCAGCTGCACAGCCTTCAGCACGAAACAGGGCATGGCAGCATTCAGGAAGAAATTCTGGGCATGAAAAATGAGCTGAGGGAAATCCAGCGGATATTTGAGGAACAAACGGAAGAAGTCATTCAGTCCTACAAGGGTGGAAATGGGGACTATGAACCGATTCTTGGCTGAAGGGAACTTGGGAAAAAGGGAGCCATTTTTGTTAGCCAAAAATGGCTCTTTTGTTTTAAAATCGACGGTCAACCGTTATAATAGGAGGAAACAGGAATAGCCTTTTGTTGCCTTTTGTCGTTTTTTTAGTTTATTATAGGTTGCAAAGCGTTCGGCGAATGAAAGTAGGGGAGATTCATGGGTTTACCCATCGAAGGAGAACCAATGCAGATACACAGCTATAAACACAATGGTCATATCCATCGTATATGGGATGAAACCACCATATTGAGGGCTTCCCAAAACCTGGTGATCGGCGGGAATGACAGGACGGTCGTCACTGAATCCGATGGGAGGACATGGGTGACGAGGGAACCGGCGATTTGCTACTTCCACTCGGAATGCTGGTTCAATGTCATCGGGATGCTGCGTGAGGACGGCGTGCACTATTATTGCAATTTAAGTTCCCCGTTTATCTTTGATGGTTCGATTCTTAAATATATTGATTATGACCTTGACATAAAGGTATTTCCGGATATGACCTTCAATTTGCTGGATGAGGATGAATACGAACGGCACCGCCGTGAAATGAACTATCCAGATGTGATTGACCAGATTCTAAAGCGGAATGTTGAAAAGCTGATGCGATGGATCCGTCAGCGGAAAGGTCCCTTTTCCCCGGATTTCATTGATACCTGGTATGAGCGGTACCTGACCTACCGAAAGTAGGATCGGGTCCGCTCCGTTTTCATGTTCCTGTTGATTAACTATTTATCAACAGGTTTTTGTTTGAAAGGAGGAAGCAGAGTTGGATAGCATACGGAGATACCTCCATTTCGTAAAGCCATACAAGTGGCAGATCGTCGGAACGATTTTTATCGGGATTCTTAAATTTGCGATCCCGCTAATTATTCCGATTCTCATTAAGTATGTCGTTGATGATATTGTTGGGAGCCAAGAGCTTGCAAAAGCGGAAAAACTGGACAAGCTTTTTTGGATCATGGGCATCATGATGGTCATTTTTGTCATTCTCAGGCCGCCGATTGAATATTACCGGCAATATTTTGCCCAGTGGACTTCGAGTAAGATTCTATACGATATCCGCGATAATCTTTACACCCATATGCAAAAGCTGAGCTTTAAATATTATTCGAATACAAAAGCGGGGGAAGTCATCTCACGGGTCATCAATGACGTTGAACAAACAAAAGCGTTCGTCATTTCAGGGCTTATGAATCTGTGGCTTGATGTCGCGACAATCCTGATTGCCATCGCTGTCATGTTCACGATGAACGTGAAACTGACACTCGTGTCGCTTGTTCTGTTTCCGCTTTATGCCTTTTCGGTCAAATACTTTTTCGGCAACCTCCGGACGTTGACGAGGAACCGTTCACAAGCGTTGGCGGAAGTCCAAAGTTATCTTCACGAACGGGTCCAGGGCATGGCTGTCATCAAAAGCTTTGCTATCGAAGATCATGAGCAGAAACAATTCGACCGCACAAACAGGAATTTTTTGAAAAGAGCACTTGAACATACAA
>DATBUB010000413.1:0-2802 GCA_036516555.1 Bacillaceae bacterium | reverse complement strand
TCGTCTGTACGAGCCGACGGAGGGGGAAGTCCTGTTTAATGGGAAGAACATTTTCACAAACAGCCCCAAAGATATGGCCAAGGTGCGCAAGGATATCCAGATGATTTTCCAGGATCCGTATGCATCTCTCAACCCGAGGATGACGGTGGAGGAAATCATCGGCGAACCATTCATGATCCATCGCGTGCTGAGCGGGAAAAAGAGAAGGGAGAAGATCAAGGAACTGCTTAGGGTGGTCGGTCTGGATCCCGACCATATCAGCCGGTTTCCCCATGAATTCAGCGGCGGCCAGCGGCAGCGGATCGGCATTGCACGGGCCCTGGCGCTGGATCCGCAATTCATCATTTGTGACGAACCGATTTCGGCATTGGATGTATCTATTCAGGCGCAGGTTGTGAACTTGCTGAAGGAACTGCAGCAAAGGCTGGGGCTGACATATCTGTTTATCGCCCATGACCTGTCGATGGTGAAATATATTTCGGACCGGATCCTGGTCATGTATCTTGGCAATATGGCGGAATTGGCAGAAAGCGAAGAATTGTATGAGAACCCCCTTCATCCGTATACACAGGCGCTGCTCTCCGCTGTACCCATCCCAGAGCCGAGACTGAAGAGGGAGCGGGTGGTGCTTCGGGGAGATGTGCCAAGTCCCATTGATCCGCCGGAGGGCTGTGTGTTCCAAACCAGATGCCCAATGGCGATGGAGATTTGTTCGAAGGTGAAGCCGGAATGGAAAGAAGTGAGGCCAGGCCATTTTACTGCCTGCCATTTATATGAGCAGCAAATAAGTGCGAAATAAAGGGAGCTGATGGCTCCCTTTTTTTATGCAAAAAAGATTTGACGCAGGCTTTCTGTTTATGTTAAGGTAATACCAATTTATAAAAATCCTTTAGTTTGGTAGAGTGCTAATAAAGTAAAGAATTAGAGAGTTGGGAAGTGAAGTTCATGTTTTTGCCGGCAGGAAGCAGGGATGAAATGGGGCCAGCGGTCAGCCGTCGATTTCAGGTGGCCGAGCAGTTCCGAAAGGCCGCCATGCTCCGGGGATATAAGGAAATATCAACGCCCGTTGTGGAATATGCATCTACTTTTACAAATGAATATGTCGATATGAAGCTTCAGAATATGATGAAGTGGTTCAACGCGGAAGGTGAAATTGAAGTTCTCCGCCCGGACTGGACAACTGCCATCGCCAGAGCCCTTTCCAACCAGGAGAAGAAGCCCCAAAAATGGGCTTATCAGGGATCGGTGTTCAAACGGAGCACCCCTGGTCTCGAATACCATCAGGCAGGGATTGAGATTCTCCATATGCCGGAACTTATGGGGGACAGTGAATGCCTCCTCATGTCGAGGGCGTTTTTGACGGAAATTGGTGCACCCGGCTTTGTAATTGAACTCGGATACGCCGGTATTTTTGAAAAACTCGCCGGGGAGTTGGATTTATCGGAGCCGGATAACGAAAAGCTTCGGCAGGCGATGCATGACAAGAAAAAGGATGAGGTACTCCAAATCGCTTCAGAGTATGGCAAGCGCGATACAGCGGAGGAGCTGGCAGACCTGGTTGACGCCTATGGCTTCCTGGACATACTCAGCCAGTATGAAAAACGATGGAGAGACCGCCCGGAACTTCTCGGCATGCTCAGGCACATCGGGAAAGTTGCCCGCATTGTCCAGGAAACTGGAACGGAGGATATTCTCGTCGACTTGGGCAGGGTAAAGAACCTTCCATATTACTCGGGAATCATGTTCAGGGGCTTTTTGAAGGAAACCGGCGCAGTTTGTTTTTCGGGAGGACGGTATGACCGTTTATATGAGCAGTTTGGGGAAGGCATTTCGGCCGTGGGCCTGGCATTTGATGTAGGGGTGCTGGCCGGGCAGATGCAGGAAAAAGAACAGGTGCAGAGAGTCTGCATCATTGCGGAAGAGGAGTCACTGGCTTTTGCGGAAAAGGTGAGAGCTGAGTTAATAGATGTCATTGCTGATGTCCAGAGCTGGAATGCAGACAGGTCGGAATATGACCGCATCCTTGAAATCAGGAACGTGGACGGAAAGTTTGAGGTGTTGGAAAAATGAAGCCGGTCGTGGCACTGACAAAAGGAAGACTTGAAAAGCAATTTGTGGCCTTCTTAAAAGAGCGGGGATTCGATGTTCAGCCGCTGATTGATAAAGGAAGAAAGCTCCAAGTGGAGACGGATGCTTTTTCAGCCGTTTTTGCCAAGGGCATTGATGTTGCAACCTACGTAGAGCATGGCATTGCGGATATCGGTATTGTGGGGGAGGACATTCTGATGGAAACCCAGCCGGATGTGTTCGATTTATTGCCTCTCCCGTTCGGCAAATGCCGTTTTGCAGTGGCCGGTGAGCCGAGTGCCATACACCCGCTCCGAAAGCAGCGGATCGCGACAAAATACCCGAATATCACGACAAAATACTTTCGGGAGCAGGGGCAGTCGGTGGATATCGTCAAGCTTGAGGGATCGGTGGAGCTCGCTCCGCTCTTGGGGCTGGCAGATGACATCGTGGATATCGTAGAAACAGGGAATACACTCCGCGAGAACGGCCTTATCGTCAAGGAGGAGATGTACCGGCTGTCCGCCCGCTGCATCGCGAACCGCAACTCTCTGAAACTGAAAAAGTCGGTGCTTGCCCCGCTGATCGATTCTTTCCGGGCAGAGGAGGCGATGATATGATTTCTCGTTTTTCAGCTGAACAGTTTTTCGAGACTTTCATTCATAAAAACACGAAAAAGAATCCGCTTGATGAGAGTGTCATGGAAATCGTAAAAGGCGTGATTGCCGATGTCCG
>DATBUB010000412.1:0-12804 GCA_036516555.1 Bacillaceae bacterium | reverse complement strand
TATATTGCTGAAGGTGTTGACCAGACCCGTGGCTGGTTCTTTACGCTGCATGCCCTTGCTGTAATGCTGGAAGATAGCGTGGCGTACAAGAACGTGATTGCAAACGGCCTGGTGCTGGATAAGAACGGTAACAAGATGAGCAAGCGCCTAGGCAACGCCATCGATCCGTTTGACATGATCGGAACCTATGGTCCGGATGCCGTGCGTTGGTACATGATCGCGAATTGGATGGAGTAAATGAATTGGAGCTGTCCAGTTAAGTCCTTAAAATAAACGGGTGCAGGAAGACCATTTCGGATTGCACATAAAAATCGTCCTTTCGGTAATGGGGTGTGGTGACTTCATTTTATCGGATCGGACGATTTTTTTATGTCCTTTTTTGGCAGGGGCAAGTGTCTGGATTGGAGCTCAGGGCGGCTACTCCTCGAAAATGCTTTGCATTTCCTTCGTGCGATGCATGTTCAAGGAAGCTTACCCAATGTCCTGCGGGAACAGCACGGGCTGAAGACCCTGGACTGAGCGAAGCGAGGGAAGCGGCTGAAGCCGTGCCCGCGGAAAGTGTCCGCCCGGAGCGGGATTCCATTGGCCATTCCTTGTTCATGTAAGACGAAAACAAAAAGGCCTGAACCGGAAAGTCAATTTTCATCGACTTTCTGGACAGCCCTTTTGTTTTTCTAAAAAGCCAAGAGACCCGTCCGTTTAGGAGCAGGTCTCTTTTTTGATGGATTAATCGTTGGACAGCTTAGTAATTTCTAAAAGTTTGAAGAAAAGGCTGAGCAAAATGGCTACGACTGTCGCAAGACCCATTCCAGACAATGCAACCGTACCAAGCTTGATAGAGGCTCCGCTAAGCCCGATCCCGAGCACCACGCATGTCAGAATAAGATTTTGAGAAATGCTGTAGTCCACTTTGGATTCAACAAGCATCCTGATTCCGCTTACTCCAATAATACCGAAGAGAAGAAGGGAAATTCCGCCCATGACCGGTACCGGAATGGAAGAGATCAGTGCAGCCAATTTTCCGCAAAACGACAGGATGATGGCAATGACGGCTGCTCCGCCGATGATCCATGTCGAGTAGACGCGCGTAATAGCGAGTACACCAATGTTTTCGCCATATGTGGTATTCGGTGTGGAACCGACGAAGCTGGAGATGATGGTGGAAATTCCATTCCCCATCAACGAGCGGTCCAGGCCGGGATCTTTGACCAAATCTTTTTTGACGATATTTCCGGTAACGACAAGATGGCCGATATGTTCTGGTATCAGCACAAGAGCTGCCGGAAGGATGATCAGGATATCAGCAGGGTTAAACTGCATTTTGTAATACGTAGGCATCGAAATCCATGAGGCTTCCCGCACCGCTGACAAATCAACAAGGCCGAAGAAGAAAGCGATGATATAACCGGAAACAATTCCAATCAGAATCGGAATGATCTTCAAGAACCCTCTCATCGTGACCCATGATACAATCGTGATTCCTAGAGTCAATAGGGATACAGCAAGCACCTCCGGATCAGGGGCCCATGTTGCCGGAGAATCGTCAGGTTTTGTCAGCCCTGCCATTCCGGCAGCGACCGGAACAAGTTCAAGTCCGATGACCGCTACGATGGCACCCATTGCTGCCGGCGGAAAAATAACATCAATCCAAGCCGTACCGACTGCTTTTACGATAAAGGCGACAAGAACCAGGATGATGCCAACCACCAAAAATCCGCCGAGGGCATGGGCATATCCGTTAAGTCCTGAATAATTTGCCAATACTGCAAACACCGGTGAAATGAAGGCGAAGCTTGAACCGAGATAAGCCGGGATCTGCCCTTTCGTAATGAAAATATAGAGCAATGTGCCGAATCCGTTCATCAACAGGATGGTGGCGGGGTCTACATTAAAAAGGATGGGTACCAAAACGGTCGAGCCAAACATGGCAAATAAGTGCTGTATACTCAGAGGCAGGCTTTGTAATAATGGCAATCGTTCGTGAACTTGTATTTCACGTTGTTTCATGCGAATTCTCTCCCCGTTTTTTTATAGTGTGTACAAGATGAAACAGATAAGCCATTGAACAGAAAAAAGCACCTTGCCCAATGACTGGCAAGGTGCATAAAAGTCGATTTATTCCATCGCTATGCAGAGATATGCGCCGTTTGCGCGTAACCTTGACAGCCTCACGGGACTGTTTTAAAGGCAATCTGATTCATTTGTCTTAAGTATTATGGCAGGTGGTATGGATAAAGTCAAACACTTTTTGGCAAGCGCACAAATTAGGTTGATATGACTTATGTTAAGCATTTTTCTTACGTTTTTCTTCCGCTGGCGGTTGCTTCATTGTAGACTTCTTTCCCCACCAAGTGGCAAGCAGCGGGCCCGAAATATTGTGCCATACACTGAAAATGGCGCTGGGAACGGCAGCCAAAGGCGAAAAGTGTGCTGCTGCCAAGGCTGCACCAAGACCGGAGTTTTGCATCCCGACTTCAATGGATATGGCTTTTTGATCGGCGTGATCAAGTTTGAACAGTTTCGCAAGCCAGTAACCAAGTAAAAGTCCCAAACTGTTATGCAGGATGACGACAAGCAATATGAGAAGTCCCGTTTCCATGATTTTTTGCTGATTTGCCCCTACGACAGCTGCTACGATGGCAACAATGGCAACGACCGAAACAAGGGGCATGGCCTTAACGCTTTGCTCGACTTGTTTCTTGAAGAGTATTTTTGCAATGAGCCCAAGAATAATGGGAATAAGGACGATTTTAACAACAGACCATACTAGACTTTCTGCAGAGACAGGCAGCCATTTGCTGGCCAGCAGGAAAGTAAGTGCTGGTGTTACAATGGGTGCAAGCAAAGTTGAAATGGAGGTAACGGCTACAGACAGTGCTGTATTGCCCTTTGCCAAAAACGTCATGACGTTTGAAGCTGTTCCTCCCGGGCAGCATCCAACCAGAATGACGCCTATCGCCACTTCCGGCGGGAGTCTTAGACCAACGGCCAAGCCGAAGGCCAACAGCGGCATGATCGTAAATTGGGCCACAACACCGATGAGTACTTTTTTAGGCTGTACAAATACTTCTTTAAAATCATTAAGAGAAAGAGTCATACCCATCCCGAACATAATGATTCCGAGCAAGATGGATATGTATGCTGCAATCCAGGTAAACCCGCCCGGAAAGAAAAAAGCGAGAGCTGCAAACAACAGCACCCACACTGCAAACGTATTTCCTGCAAACTGACTGATTCTTTCTAATGCCTTCATGGTGATTCACTCCTTTTTAGATAGAATAAGTATACTGCAAATAATAAATATTACAATAATTAAAAAATTTGTTAGGAGAATCTTTAAACTCTTAACCTCATATTCCGTGAATTGTAGTCATTGGGCAGTAAATTTCAACCAATGGACAGTAAACTCCAATCTGCGGACAGTAAACCTCAATTAATGGCCGGTAAACTCACATCAATGGCCGGGAAACCTCATCAGCTGCCAGTAATATGGATGAATTTCTCCCAAAAGCACCACAATACAGCAGCAGGTACTGAATTAAGGTGCAGCATCTGCATTCATGCTTGGCATAAACAAAAAAACCGGGTTTGCACCCGGTTTTTCAAAGTCATGCACGTTCTTCGAACGATTGGCAGATTCCGGTGATGACCTTCACCGCTTTTTCCATGTTGTCGACTGAAATAAACTCATATGGCCCGTGGAAATTTTCTCCGCCGGTAAAAATGTTTGGCGTTGGCAGTCCCATAAAGGAAAGCTGCGAACCGTCCGTCCCTCCGCGGATAGGTGAGATGATCGGCTCAATGCCCAATCTCTTCATGGCGTCAGAGGCAATTTCAACAATTTCTTTAACCGGTTCGATTTTTTCCTTCATATTATAATATTGATCGTCCATATCGAGTATAATCCGCTCTTGTCCATATTTCTCCCGGAGTTCAGCAACGATTGTTTCGACCAACTGTTTTTTTGCATGAAACTTCTCCCTGTCATGGTCGCGGATAATATAGGAAAGTTTCGTTTCCTCTACATCCCCATGGAACGAAATGAGGTGGAAGAACCCTTCATACCCTTCAGTCCATTCAGGAGCTTGATCAGCAGGCAATTGGCTATGGAAGTCCATGGCGATCTTTTGTGAATTGACCATGACCCCTTTAGCCGTGCCCGGATGGATGTTGGTGCCCTTAAACGTCAGCTTGACACTTGCTGCGTTAAAGCTCTCATATTCCAATTCCCCGAGCTTGCCCCCGTCAACCGTGTAGGCATAGTTGGCTCCAAACGCTTTGACATCAAACTTATGCGGGCCTCTGCCGATTTCTTCGTCAGGAGTAAATGCAACGCGGATTTTTCCATGCTTCACATCCGGATGATTGATTAAGAAGTCCATGGCCGTCATGATTTCGGCAATCCCTGCTTTATTGTCCGCCCCCAGCAGGGTTGTCCCGTCTGTGGTGATCAAGGTGTGGCCTATGTAATGGTTAAGGGATGGAAAGTCTTTGGGCGACAAGACCACTTTTTTCGTTTCGTTCAGAACAAGCTCCGATCCATCGTACTGTTCTATGATTTGCGGGTTGACCCCTTTCCCTGTGAAGTCCGTGGCAGTATCGAGATGCGCAAGAAAACCGATGACAGGCACATCTTTTTCTGTATTGGAAGGCAGGGTGGCCATGACATACCCATTCTCATCCATTGATACCTCGTCCATGCCGATGGCTTTCAGTTCTTCGACCAGCTGCTTTGCGAGCGTAAGCTGTCCGGGTGTGGAAGGGCACTCCGTATGATTCTCATTGGATTGTGTATCTACTTTTACGTAAGAGGTAAATCGTTTGATGATGGCATTTTTCATTCTCTGATTTCTCCTTTACTGGTGATATATACATATTACAGCAAAGAGATTGATAAAATAAAGAAGCCGACTGTCCCTTTTGGGCAATCGGCGTTAATTATGGATGGATTCTTCGCTGTCTGTTTCAATCCACGACTCAGCCCATGCTGATATTTCATTCATCAGGGGCTTTAAAGCGAGTCCTTTATCCGTCAAAGAATATTCTATTCGCACCGGAGTTTCCGGATAGACGTGGCGTTTTACAATTCCTTCTTGTTCCAGATCCTTCAATCTTTCTGAAAGAACTCTGGCACTTATGGGCATGGAAGCTTCTACTGTGCAAAAACGCTGCGGACCATTCAGCAGCTGATAAATAATCATTCCCGTCCATCGCTGGCCTAAAATACTCATGGCCTTTTCGAACTTTGGACATAATTGACCAGTCATATGACTCACCTCTATGCTTAAATTATACCACTTGTTCCGCATTAGTTATACCCTTTTGTTTTTAAAAAGGCTTACTTGACATAAACTATTTACTATTGTATAGTTACTATCATAAAGTAAGTATGTGAGGAGTGATTTAAATGGGTACAGAGCGTTCATATCCACATCCGTTGATCAGTCAGGTTGAGCTGGTTGTGCAAAACCTGGATCAGACATTGGACTTTTATACAGGGGTGCTTGGATTTCAGGTTTTGGAGAAATCCGCAAAGAAAGCTGCCCTCACGGCTGACGGCAAAACGGCACTTCTCGCCCTGGAGCAGGATGAGGGAGCTATCCTGCGGAATCAGCGGACAACGGGCCTCTACCATATTGCCTTTTTGTTGCCGGATCGGTCCGATCTTGCCGACATCATCAATCATTTTATTCGTCTGCGGTATCCGCTTCAAGGGGCGTCAGACCACTATGTCAGCGAAGCGCTTTACTTGGCCGATCCGGAAGGCAATGGAATTGAAATATATACGGACAGACCTGCGCATGCATGGAAGTGGGAAGGGGATCAGGTGTTCATGACCACCCAGGCACTTGATGTGGAAGATGTGCTGAAAGAAGCGTCTGGTGCTGGCTGGGAGCGTATGCCGGCAAGAACTGTCATTGGCCATATACATCTCCAGGTGTCGGATTTACAGGATACGAAGAGATTTTATTGTGAAGGACTTGGCTTTGATCCGGTCCTAAACTACGGAAGCCAGGCGCTTTTCGTTTCGAAAGACCGCTATCATCACCATATTGGTCTGAATACATGGAACAGCAGGGGGGCTTCTGCTCCGCCGGAAAACAGCACCGGTCTGAAGTGGTTTGACATCATGCTTCCGAACGAAGAGGAAAGAAACAAGGTTGTCCGCCAGTTAAAAGACGCAGGTGCTTGGGTATCGGAGGAAAATGACCCGATATTGACAAAAGATCCTTCCGGCATTTTCATGCGATTACAAGTATAAAAGCAAAGGCGCCTACATAACGGGCGCCCTTTTTGTGGTGGAATGCTATAATGATGGCAGTTAGAGTCAGGAAGGGGAGAGAGGCATTGGCAAGATATATTGGATATGTTGGTACATATACGCGTGAAAGCAGCGAAGGCATCTATTCTTTCGTCCTGGATTCGGATGCCGGGAAGCTTGGGGAAGTGAAGACAGCAGCAAAGGTGGGAAGCCCCACCTATTTGGCGATCGATCAAGATAGGCGCCATCTTTACTCTGTGGCACAAGTGGAGAAATCGGGCGGAGTATCTGCTTATTCCATGGACGCCGACACAGGAGAGCTCACCTTCATCAACGGTGAAGCACAAGAAGGAGCACCGCCGTGTCACCTTGATGTGCGAGGCGGAAAACTGGTCACGGGAAATTATCATGAAGGAACCGTTGAACTCTATAACATTAACAGGGACGGCGGCGTGGATCCCTTATTATATGTGTACAAGCACGATGGTGACGGGCCGCACAAAAGACAGGAAAAGCCGCATGTGCATTATACGGCCAATACACCCGATGGTCGCTTCATCGTTGTCGCCGATCTTGGGACCGATGAACTTGTTACGTATAAAGTTGAAAACGATTCGCTTGTAAAAGTAAACATCCTGAATGTGAACCCGGGAAGCGGCCCCCGCCATCTTGTATTTCATCCAAATGGAAAGCAGGCTTACCTGCTCACTGAGTTGAGCTCAGAAGTGGTTGTTCTCGATTATAACCCTGAGAATGGCAGCTTTATCGACAAGCAGTACATCCTGGCCAAACCGAAGGATTTCAGTGGTACAAACGACGCCAGCGCCATCCATATCTCATCTGACGGCCGTTTTGTTTATACAGGGAATCGCGGCCATAACAGCATAGCCGTATTCCGTGCAGATGAAGAAACAGGAGAGCTCGAACTGGTCGAATTTACAGCGACAGGAGGAGAATGGCCGAGGGACTTTGCGCTGGATCCGAGCGAGGCTTACATCGTTGCAGCCAACCAGCATACAGGCAATCTTGTCTTGTTTGCACGTGACCGGGAAAGCGGAAAGCTCACACGGCTGGATTCGGAGATCCAAGTTCCCGAAGCGGTTTGTGTGAAGTTTCTCAGGCAATGAATAGAGGCTGTCTCCACTTTGCGGGGGACAGCCTTTGTATTATTCCTCCAACACTTCAATCTGGCTTTCTTTGATTTTGTCATTCTTTGTAAATGAAACAGAATATTTTACATATCCAAAGTGATCTTGATCCATTTCTTCCGCTTCTTCCATGTTATTTCCATTGATGGTGGCACGGCCGTAAATATAGCCTTCGTCATTCATGGCTTGCTGAATGGCCACTGCCGATTCCAGCATCTCTTTTTTATCCATGCCGCCCGCGTCTACCACGATATGCACATACATGGGTTTTTCCAGCTTCAGATGCTTGTTCCACTTCGTATCGCTGCCATAGGTTCCCTCCAGCACTTCCAGTTGGACATCCACATTTGCCAGATTGGATTCTTTATCTGCTAAACGGGCAAACATTTCAGCTTCCGCTTCCTGCTCCAGTTTTTCGATAAGCGGAGTATCCAGGCTGGCGTAATATATGCCGTCATACCGGACTTCCGGCTTAAAAAAGCCGTTAACGGTAAATTCGTATTCCTTCTGCTGTTCATCGCCGATCTGAATCACATCGAATGAATATCCGGAGTCTTTAAAGTTATAAAACCCGTTTCGAATAGTAAATTCTTTGTCAGGATAGGTTTCTGCCAAATACGTCTTTAGTGCAGTCTTTGAAAAAAACTTGGAGGCAGGATTCCCATTCATGGCATTGTATAGAAATAAAATACCCGCTACTAAGAACGCTAAGAAAAGGCTAAGCACCCACTTCTTCTTCTTTTTCATTCCGATCATCCTCTTTCCTTTAGTTTTAAAATGAGTGCACCGATCAAGCTTCCAATAAGAGCAAAGGACAAATGGATGACGGCAACCCATAAGGCTCCCATGGCAGAGGATAGGAAGTAGCTGACGGCACTTAATGATGAATCGATACGGCCGGCTGAAAAATCAACTGCTGACTGAGTGAGCGACCAAAGAAAGATTGGAAGGAACGAAATGACGGCCACTATTTTCATGTTTCGGTAAAATAAATAAGTGACTGCCCCCAGTACCGCATACCACAGAATAAAGCCAAAGCTCTCGTTCAGGATGGATGTCCTGATCGCCATGAAAAACGACATGCCTACAAAGATGATCTGGTAGATGGACAGTTTAAAGTTGATTTTGGCCATCATCTTATCGGGTCCCGATTCTGAGACGATGGTCTCTTTTTCTACAGGCTTCCGTAACAATTGCCCAAGCTCCCGGCAGCCATTGCATGTTTTCATATGCTCTTCCAGCCATTCGGCCGTTTCAGGCTGCAGCAGTCCCTCCTGATATAAAGGCAATAAATCTTCTGCAATAAAACACCCCTTATTCATCTTCAGCCCTCGTTTCCTTTTGGAGTTTCAATTTTGAGCGGTGAAAAGCCACTCTTGCATAATTCTCGCTTTGACCCACGACATCACCGATTTCTTTAAAAGAAAGTTCTCCGTACACGCGCAGGATGACGATCTCTCTGGAAAGGTCATCAAGCCGTCCGATCCGCTTGGCAAGATCCCACGTTCCTTCCTTTAGCAAGTACACCTCCTCAGGGGAGGCTGAAGGTGGGGAAGGAGACTCGGCCAGCTGCTTCTCCAGGCGCAACCTGTATTTTTTGGAGCGGTAATACTTTTTCAGGACATTTTTGGCGATGGAAAACAGCCAGGTTTGGAGGGTGGAATGTCCTTCAAAGTAGTGAAGACCCTTCACCGCTTCATAAAATACGTCATGGGTCAAATCCTCAGCTGCCGTTTTATCAAATGTCTTCACGAAGAAAAAAGCGTAAACCTTCGGATGTATCTCTTTGTAAAGTCTCTCCAGCTCTTTCATGGCGCCCCCCTCCCCGGTCTTTCACCAAATTAGTAACTTGAAAAGCCATTTCGTTACAGAAAAATATATGTTAACCATTATTTTTTTTAAGTTGACATATGATCGATCCTTCACTTATTCTCTTATTATAGTAAATGGATGAGGTGAAAAGATGAGTACCGCTACAGTTAACTCAAAAAGCAGGCTCAGAACACTTGATATGGTGTATGTCAGCATGTTCTCGGCCTTGATGATGATTGGTGCCAACATTACGTCGTTTGTACCGTTTATGGTCATAGGGGGAGTGCCCATTACACTCCAGGCATTTTTTGCGGTATTGGCCGGAGCATTTCTTGGCAGCAGACTGGGGGCGATTTCCATGGCGGTCTATGCCTTCATCGGCCTGGTCGGCGCACCCGTTTTTGCCCGTTTCAGCGGCGGATTTGGCCAGTTGCTGAGCCCGACTTTCGGATTTATCATTGCGTTTATCCTGACCGCTTATGTAACAGGTAAAATCATTGAGAAAAACAGCAAATTGAACTCCTATATCGTTGCAGCGCTTGCAGGAACCATTGTGAGCTACTTATTCGGCACAAACTGGATGTATGGGGCGTACAAGCTTTGGGCTGCTGCTCCTCCGGCATTCACGTATAAAATGGCATGGGCATGGATGATGGTACCACTGCCAAAAGACATTATCTTAGCTGTATTGGCCGGTATTTTTGCCCACAGAATGCAAAAGGTGGTCAAACGATTACGTTAAGGAGGAGAGGCGGAATGAACCGTTTTGATTTTATGGCGGATGAGGTGCTGGCGGGTGAGGAGCTCACAGACGAACAGGCACTGGCGGTCCTGGAATGCCCGGATGAAGAGCTGCTCCCGCTGTTGCATGCAGCTTATAAAGTCCGGAGGCACTTTTACGGGAATAAAGTAAAGCTCAACATGATCATCAATACAAAATCAGGGCTTTGTCCCGAGAATTGCGGCTATTGTGCTCAGTCCATCGTATCCCAAGCGCCTATAGAAAAATACTCCATGATGAAAAAGGATGAAATTGTGGCGGGTGCTGTGCGTGCTGCCGAGTTGAACGCAGGAACATATTGCATCGTCGCAAGCGGAAGAGGGCCGGTGAACCGTGAGCTCGACATCGTGGTGGATTCGGTGAAGGAGATCAAATCCTTGCATAAGGATATGACCGTATGTGCCTGTCTTGGGATCCTAAAGCCTGAACAAGCCGCCCGGCTAAAAGAGGCGGGGGTGGACCGCTATAACCATAATATCAATACGTCCGAAAATCACCATGAAAACATTACGACTTCCCATACATACCAAGACCGCGTCAATACGGTAAACCGCGTCAAAAAATCCGGCATTTCTCCCTGCTCCGGCGTCATCGTGGGCATGAAAGAAACGAAGGAAGATGTCATCAACATGGCTCGCAGCCTGAAAGTGCTGGATGCCGACTCCATTCCGGTCAACTTTTTGCATGCCGTTGACGGGACGCCTCTTGAAGGAACGAATGACTTGAACCCGCGCTATTGCCTGAAGGTTCTGTGCCTGTTCCGCTTCGTCAATCCTACGAAGGAAATCCGGATTTCCGGAGGGCGTGAAGTAAATTTGAGAAGCCTGCAGCCGCTGGGCCTGTATCCGGCCAATTCCATATTTATTGGCGATTATTTAACGACAGAAGGCCAGGAAGGATCCAATGATTTGCAGATGCTTGAAGATATGGGCTTTGAAATTGATCGGGAACCCCTGAACAGGGAGGCGGCGAAAGCCTTATCTTAAAACGGAAAGACCAGCCCCATATCGGGCTGGTCTTCTTCAATATTATCTTTTGGCAGGTTTGCTGAATTCATGTTCAAAAAGGATGTCGTCAAGCGACATGCGTCCGGAAGGTTTTTCACGTTCCTGCAAGGTCTCAGGCAGCTCCGACTTGTCCCCTTGGTACCCGATGGCGATGACGGCATGCAGCTGATAGTCCTCGGGAATGTTTAGCAGCGCACGTGCCTGCTCCCGATGGAAGCCGCCCATGGCATGGGTGATCAGCCCTTTTTTTGCCGCTTGGATGGATAGGTTAGCCCATGCTGCACCCGTGTCAAAGCCATGGCTGGAGCTTGGTCCCTGGTCTGTTGTCTTCTTGGACATGATCAAAGCCAGTACAGGTGCCTTTCTGCACCAGGCAAGATTTCCTTCCATGATAAAGGAGTAAAAACGCTCGCGCTCTTCTTTGGTCCGCGCAATCATAAACCTCCATGGCTGAGCATTAAAAGCAGAGGGTGCCCAGCGGGCTGCTTCAAACAAGCTGAACAGATCATTCTCAGGGATCTCTTTTTCCTGGAAAGCACGTGGCGACCAGCGGTTTAAAAAGACCGGATCTGCTTCATACTCACTTTGTCGATATTCTTCCATGTTGAATTCCTTCATTTTCTCTATCTCCTTGTCTCTCGATGTTCTGTCTGCATTTTAGCATAGTTTTCCCAATAGTCTGCAAAGGTACGCTCGGACTTTTGGGAACTTAAATATGCTCGGCTTGTTTTTCTGGCAAATGCATTCTGTCTGGGATTGCCGCGGGGAAAGTACTTTTGGTCACTGCATCATTGGATTTGCCATGTATGCTTGAGCTATGTGCATATTAGACAAGCAAGTATTTATGAAAAAAGATTTTATTAAAAAAATACCGTTTTTTAGAAATTAGGGTATTGCGTTCCTTTTGGAACTGTGTTATATTTAATTCTACACTTAATATGCATTGAATCGTATAATTCACATGTCACCGCGGATTATATTTTGATGGATTTTCCGGCGGGGTTATGTGAATTTTTGCTTTACATCGTTATTAAGTAACAAATTTTTGGAGGTTTTTGATTATGAATCAAGGTACAGTAAAATGGTTTAACGCAGAAAAAGGTTTTGGCTTCATCGAAGTTGACGGCGGAGACGACGTATTCGTACACTTCTCAGCTATCACTGGCGAAGGCTTCAAAACTCTTGAAGAAGGCCAAAAAGTTGAATTCGACATCACTGAAGGCAACCGTGGCGCCCAAGCTGCAAACGTTGTTAAACTTTAATTGATGCCATAAAGGCACCAGGGAGATCTTTCTCCTTGGTGCTTTTTTTATTTCTTGTGGTTTTATTGATTCTCTGAGCAGATGTAAGCATCCATTGCACCGGTTCCGGATTATTTGTACCAAACTGTAATTCTTTGCGCTGGTCTTTGGAATAATTGCACTGTCTCTGGGTTAATTGCACCAACCTAACATCAATTGAACTGGTGTTGGGTTAATTGCACCAACCTGACATTAATTGCACTGGTTTTGGTTTAATTGCACCAAACTGAAATCATTTTACCGGTTCTGGTTTAATTGCATCATATCGAAACCAATTGCACCGGTTTTGGATTAATTGCACCAAACTGAAATCAATTGCGCGGGTTTTGGGTCAATTAAACCAAACTGACATTAATTGCACTGGTTCTGGTTTAATTGCACCATAGCTAAACCAATTGCACGGGTTTTGGGTTAATTGCACCAAACTGAAATCAATTGCACCGGTTTTGGGTTAATTGCACCATAGCGAAACCAAGTGCACCGATTCCTGATT
>DATBUB010000411.1:0-3460 GCA_036516555.1 Bacillaceae bacterium | reverse complement strand
CGGGACAAACCATACTGATACCCGGGTTTAAAGCGATATCACATTCCATCCAGGAAGGTGAATCGCTTTTTCTGCTTGCGGAGAAATTATCCGTGCCGCCTGATGCTGTTCGGCTCCTCAATCAGAACGGCCATAACGTCCGCCTCCAGCCGGGACACCGCCTCACCCTCCCGGTTCGCACAGATTACCTGATGGATGAGAGCAGGCGGCCTTATGACTTTTTCCAAATGACAGAGATGATTAATCATCTCACAGCCATATATCCTTTCATCCGGAAAACGATAGCGGGACACAGTGTACTCGGTCAGCCTCTGGTCGAAATCAGCCTGGGAGCCGGCACGCGGAAGGTTCATATGAATGCTTCTTTTCATGCCAACGAATGGATTACCACTTCTGTCCTGATGACTTTTTTTGCCGATTATTTGAACGCATTGGTTAACGGAACTTCACTAAACGGGATACCCGCCTTGAATCTTTATATGGAAAGTACCCTTTCCATCATCCCCATGGTCAATCCTGATGGGGTGAACCTGGTATTGAATGGGCCGCCCGAGACAGAAAAATCCCAGCTGATTGGCTTAAACGGCGGAAGCACAGACTTTTCCGGGTGGAAAGCCAACATTCGAGGGGTTGACTTAAATAAACAATTTCCCGCCAACTGGGACTTTGAGACCAAACGGTTGTCCAAAATGCCCGGCCCCCGTGATTTTCCGGGATTCTCCCCATTAACGGAGCCGGAAACAGAAGCGATGGCGAGACTTGCTTGCACGGAAAAATTCGATCGCCTGCTGGCACTCCACACGCAGGGCAATGAAATATATTGGGGTTATCAAGGCCTTGAACCAGCAGAATCGCACACGTTGGCACGTGAATTTCAAAAAGAGAGCGGTTATGAGGCCGTCCGATATGTAGACAGTTTTGTGGGCTTCAAAGACTGGTTCATCCAAGAGTTCAGAAAACCCGGTTTCACACTTGAGCTCGGAAAAGGGAAAAACCCACTTCCTTTCTCCCAGTTTGATCAAATATACGGCGAAGCAATCGGCATCCTTGTGAGGGCACTTTATTAAAGATATTACGGGATAAGAAGGAAAAATCAGCTCCGAAGTCTAATAAAACTTATAAATTGTTTTTTCAAAGGAGCTGAAAGCATGCAAACTGGATTTCCGATTGAAGAAGTCCGTTCCAAATTTCCCGCATTGGGCAGGACAGATGGGCAAAAGCCCATTATTTATTTTGACGGGCCCGGCGGCACACAGATGGTGGATGATGCCATGAACGAGATGGTCCGCTACATCCAAAGTGGCATGGCCAACCTGCACGGGACATTCCCTACAAGCATGGATACAGAAGAAACCATTGCTGAATCCAGAAGGGCGGCAGCCGATTTTCTCGGTTGCAAAGAGAATGAAATCGCCTTCGGCCCAAACATGACGACACTCGCTTTTTCCGTGGCCAGGGGCCTTGGCCATTTTATTGAAAAAGGCGATGAAATCATTGTCACAGAACTTGACCACAGGGCGAATGTTGATCCTTGGCTCACCATGGCAAAGGACTGCGGAGCAACTGTGAAATTTATCCCACTTGATAAGGAATCATGCACATTAAGGCTCGATCAATTCGATGAGCTTGTGACACCCAAGACAAAAATAGTGGCTGTCGGCATGTCCTCCAACGTGACGGGAACGGTTACGGATATAGCTGCTGTCACTGCAAAAGCGAAAAGGGCAGGAGCCCTTGTCATTGTGGATGCAGTCCATGCCGCACCTCATCTCCCCATCGACTTTGAACGGATGCAGGCGGATATATTATTTTGCTCAGGGTATAAGTTCTTCGGACCGCATATCGGTATTGCAGCCGTACGCGAGGACCTTTTTGAAAAACTGCCCGTTTACAAGCTGCAGCCGGCACCGGGTGATATTCCTTATAAATTAGAGACCGGAACACAAAATCATGAAGCGATTGCCGGCCTGTTGGGTGCCATTTCATTCGTCGAGCAGCTCGGCGAAGGAGCCACAAGACGTGAACGCCTGATTTCCGGCATGGAGCGGATCGATCGATATGAGAGCCTTCTTGCAGCGGAACTGGAGGAATTTCTGCTTGGTTTGGAAGGCATCCGCTTGTTCCGTGCTCCTGCTGGGACAACAAGGACTCCTACATTTGCATTCACATTAAAGGGCCATGATTCTAGAGCCGTGACACAGTGGTTTGCAGAAAACCATAACATGTGCATCGCCGACGGGGACTTTTACGCATCTACCATGGCAGCAAAATACGGGGTGCATGACCAAGGCGGCTGGATCCGAATCGGCCTTGCACCTTATAACACTGTGGACGAAATCCAGCAGTTTAAAAGCGTGATGGAAACCTATTTGGAGCTCCAGCCTGCTGAAATAAAACTATAAACACAAAAGCCTCCCCTTCTATTAAAAATTGGGGAGGCTTTAATATGAAAAGCTCAAAATGTAAATTCGTCACATGCCGAATAAACGTCCTTCAGCAAGGCAAAAAACCTTATAAACACTCAACAGCCCGCCTCACCGCTGCCTTTAACTGTTCATTCGGCCAGCCGGGTATTTTTCCATGCTGGATGGCAAGCTCAAAGGATGCCGGAATATGAATGAATCCGGACGGGACGTCCAGTGAATGGGTCTGCAGGTAATAAAGCATTTGATACATGACATGGTTACACAAATAAGTGCCGGCTGTATTGGAGATTTCTGCCGGATAGCCGGCTTCATTTAAAGCTTCTGCCATAGCTGATACAGGAAGTGTGGAGAAGATCCCATCCGGTCCACCTTCGATAATTTTTTCGCCCTTCGGAATGTTTCCTGTATTGTCGCGGGCTCCATCATTGCAATTGATTGCTATGCGTTCAGGAGTTATCTTGTGCCTCCCTCCCGCAAGCCCGAGGGAAATGACAGCGTTTGGGCGGACTTCTTCGAAAAACGTCAGAATCTGCTGGCCGGACTTAGAAAAATCAACCGCCATAATCTTTCCGACCACCTGATACCCGTTAATTCTTTCACCGTCCAGTTCCTCCACTATCTTCATGGTGGGGTTGACCGGAAAATCCAAAAAAGGTTCAAATCCTGTCAGCAACAGTTTTTTCATATTTTTTGCCTCCCTTTTTATGTACGATCCAAATAGTACAAAGAACCAACAGCGCTCCAAGCGAATCCAGGCCAACATCCATGATTGAAGCAGTTCTGCTCGGAACAAATGCCTGGTGGATTTCGTCCGAGGCCGCATACATAGTGGTCAAAGTCCACGAAAGGACATATCGATAATGTTCAAAACTGTTAAAAATCAGGAAAGCCAATAGCCCAAATGCCCCCAAATGGACGCCTTTTCTGAATAAAAAGTTAAAGAGGGAAGCCTTCTCATCCGTAAGACCAAGCAATGCTTGCAGGATAGCTTGCGTATTCCCGCCTGTCGAAGAAGGCGATGCAGTAGCAGCAAA
>DATBUB010000410.1:0-4822 GCA_036516555.1 Bacillaceae bacterium | reverse complement strand
AGATATCTTGCTTGAAAAACCGGATCAGCCTCACTCTGCTTGAATGGGCGGGGCTGATTTTTTTTGTGGAACGGAAGAAGTTTTACACTTTTTGAAATATTTTCTGTTTCACGGTTGACACGCTGAATAAAGACCAGTATTCTTTGAAGTAAATATGACGAATATTTTCATTCATGGAAAAATTTCGTCATATAATATAAAGAAATAAAGCAATAACTTTTTTATTTACCTCTTTTAGAAAGCGCTTACAACAAGCTGTCTTGTGAAAATATTGGGTAAAGGAGAGCGGATCATGAATGTGGCGGAGGAAAGAACCTACGAAGAAAAACTGCAGCATTTCATGGACAGGATTGAGGCTGGCGAGAAGATTGAAGCGGATGACTGGATGCCCGATGAATATCGTCATGCTTTGATCAAGCTGATTTCCATGCATGGAATCAGCGAAATCATGGGGGCGCTGCCTGAAAAAGAATGGGTGCCCAAAGCACCCTCACTCCGAAGAAAGCTTGGCATCATGGCGAAAGTACAGGACGAAATGGGTCATGGGCAGCTGCTATTAAGGGTTGCGGAGGATTTGATGGCACCGCTTGGCAAAACCCGCGAAGACATTATGCGGGATTTATTGAACGGAGACTTAAAGTTTCATAATGTTTTTCACATGGAAGCGCCGACCTGGGCCGACGCCGGGCTTATCGGATGGCTTGTGGACGGTGCCGCCATTATGACACAGACAAACATGCTCAATGCATCTTACGGACCGTATGCAAGGGCATTGCACCGCATTTGCGCTGAAGAGGTCTTCCATGCCCAGCATGGTGAATCCATCATCATGGCCTTGGCGGAAGGGACAGATGAACAGCGAGCCATGATGCAGGATGCCATCAACAGATGGTGGCCGGCACTCCTCATGTTCTTTGGTCCTGCTACCGCAGCGACAACAGGCACTTCCAAACAGGATATTACGATTAAATATAAAATCAGGACCAAAACAAATGAACAGCTGAGGCAGGACTTTTTATCAAAATACATCCCGCGGGTGCTGTCGCTCGGGCTCACCATTCCCGATGAAACATTGAGGTTGAATGAGGAGACGGGCGAATGGGAGTATCGGGATCCGGACTGGAGTGAATTCAAGCAGATCATTTCCAACAACGGGCCAAAGTCGCAAAACAGGCTAAATCTCAGAAGGCTCGCCTTTGAACACAATGCCTGGGTGAGGGAAGCTTTAAGCTGAATCCCTTGATGGACGGAAAGGAGGAATAAAGGGTGGGCAATGAAAAAGCAAACGAGTTTTACGAAGTGTTTGAAGTGTTCAGCAAACGGAACCACAAGGGGGATTTTCAGCACCAGTTCAGCCTGCTTGCCCCCAATCATGAGATGGCATTTGTAATGGCCCAGGAAAACTTCATGCGCCGTGAACCGGTTGTTGACCTGTGGGTTGTCAAACGCTCGGACATCCGGATGATGCAGCCCGATGAAAGGGAAATGCTTGGGAGGCTGGACAATAAGGATTACCGGATGACAAAGGGATACGGCTACCTGAAGAAAAAGTGGAGGCAGTACGAGCAGAAGATGCTGGACGAAAAAGAAATCATGTCTTGGGGGGAGCATAATGGAGCAAAAAATCACCTCGCCGCAGGAAGCAAACCTGAATAGGGGATACAGGGACGCTCTTGTTCAGCTATTGTACCAGCTGGCGGATGATGATTTTATCCTCGCCTACAGGGGGGCCGAGTGGCTGGGGCTGGCCCCGCATATCGAAGAGGACGTCGCTTTCTCCTCGATCAATCAGAACACGATGGGACACGCGGCCATGTATTACAGCCTGCTGGAGGAACTGGGGGAAGGGGATGCAGACCTTTTGGCGCACTCGCGCAAGGCGGAGGCGCGGAGAAATGCCGTCCTGCTGGAATTTGTAAACGGCACCGGCACATATTTGGAAGAGCCGAGGTTTGACTGGGCTTTTACTGTTATCAGGCATTACTTCTATGATTTATATAAAAAAATGAAGCTGGAAGCTTTGAAACAATCATCCTATGAACCTCTTGCACAAGCCGCCGTCAATATCAACATGGAGCAATATTATCACGTTATGCACTGGCGGGTTTGGTTTGAACAGTTATGCAGAGGCAAGGGAGAAGCTCGGGAACGCATGGCTGCAGCGATAGGCAGGGCATGGGATGAACTGGATGGCCTGCTATCCTACGGACCTTGCGGGAAAGAAATCGCGGAGCACGGACTCGTTCAGGAGGAAGTCCTGTTCAGAAAAAGATGGGAAGCAGAGATGGGAAAGGTATTTGAGTCAGTGGACATGCCATTTCCTGGTCCATGCGGCATGAAGAGCGGCAACGGACGTGCCGGAGAGCATACGGAAGACCTGTCCATTGCCCTGGAAACACTCGGAGAAGTCTATTATTCAGATCCGCAGGCAGCATGGTGAAAGCGGTGAACATCATGGGTAAACAGATCGTTGATTTGGCAATGGAAAGGCTACAGGAAGTAAAGGATCCTGAAATTCCTTCTGTCAGCGTGCTGGAACTTGGGATGATCCAGTCTGTCTCGGTGACGGAGAGGACCCTTTGCGTCCAGGCACTGCCGACTTTTGTCGGCTGCCCCGCATTGGATTTCATCAAGAAAAACATCCAAGAAGCCTTGGAGGGACTTAGTGGAATTGATGAGGTAAAGGTTGAATTTGCACAGCATCCTCCCTGGACATCCGATCGGATTTCGGAAGAAGGAAGGGAAAAGCTGAAGGAATTCGGCATTGCCCCTCCGCCCGTTTTCCATGAAGGAGAGGGGATGTGGGCGGTGGAATGCCCTTATTGCGGCTCTGATTATACAACGGTGGAAAATTTGTTTGGACCAACGGCTTGCCGGAGCATCCTGTACTGCAAAGCATGCAAAAATCCGTTTGAGGCGATGCGACCGGTATCCGATTTAATGTAAATGAGGAGGCAATGAAACATGTTTAAAATGATCGCCCTGTTTAAAAAGCCGGAGGACCCGGCAGCTTTTGATGAGTACTATTTCAATACGCATATCCCCCTGACAGAAAAAATCCCCGGGCTTCGGAAGCTTGAAGTGACGAAGTTCACCGGATCCCCGATGGGAGATAGCCCCTACTACCTGATGTGCGAAATGGCGTACGACAGCAAGGAAGCATTTAAAGAAGCATCCAGGACAGAAGAGTCGAAGGCTTCCGGAAAAGATGTGATATCCTTTGCCGGCAATCTTGTAACCTTTATGTTCGGTGAAGAAGCCAATGGCTGAACGGCAGTTCATCGAAACGGAACAAGAAGGAGCTATTGGTATTGTCAGACTGAACAGGCCTCAAGTGCTCAATGCTTTGAACCGCCCGATGGTGGCCGAAATCCTGCATGCTTATGAAGGCTTTGACAGGGATGATGACATCCGCGTCATTGTACTCTCGGGGAACGGGAGGGCCTTTGCGGCGGGGGCGGATATCGAGGAAATGGCGGATGACGATGCTGTCAGGCTGGAGATGCTCAACCAGTTTTCCGATTGGGACCGTCTTGCCGCGATTAAAAAACCCATCATCGGTGCTGTCCATGGTTTTTGCCTCGGAGGCGGTTTTGAGCTTGCACTCGTATGCGATCTTCTTTTTGCGGCTGAGGACACCAAATTCGGCTTTCCGGAAGTGAACCTCGGGGTCATGCCCGGAGCCGGCGGCACCCAAAGGCTCACAAAGCTGATGGGCAAAACTCGGGCCCTTGACTGGCTGTGGACGGGAGAAATGAAATCCGCATCGGAAGCGCTTGAATGCGGTGTCGTCAACAAGCTGTTTCCGCGGGAAGTCCTGCTGGAGGAAACGATGAAATACGCCCGCAGACTGGCTGGCCAGGCGCCGCTCTCTGTCAGGCTGATCAAGGAAGCCGTCAACAAGGCGGTGGACCAGACGCTGCTGGAAGGCATGCAGTTTGAACGGAAGAATTTTTACCTGCTGTTTTCTTCCCGTGACCAAAAGGAAGGGATGCAGGCTTTCATCGAAAAAAGAAAACCGGATTTCAAAGGGTTTTAAGGAGGGCCGGCATGTACGAAACCATCTTATATGAAGTGAAAAACGGAACCGCCATCATTACGTTAAACCGTCCCGAAAAGCTTAACTCCTTCAATGCCGCGATGCATGCAGAACTGTTGAAGGCGTTGAAGTCGGCAGGCAGGGACAAGAAAGTCAGGTCCATCATGATTACAGGGGCAGGCAGGGCTTTTTGCGCGGGACAGGATTTGTCGGAAGTGGATGGGGACACGGACTATGGGGATTTCCTTCGGGCGAGTTACAACCCGCTGATAGAGGAGATGTCCAGAATGGAAAAGCCGATTGTGGCGGCGGTCAACGGGACGGCGGCGGGAGCCGGATTCAGCCTTGCACTGGCGGCGGATATCAGGATTGCATCCGAGAAAGCCAGTTTTATGAATGCGTTCATTCACGTGGGGCTTGTCCCCGATTCGGGCAATTTCTATTACCTCCCCCGGATGGTCGGGCACTCTAAGGCAATGGAGTTCATGCTGCTGGGGGAAAAGGTATCCGCAACCGAAGCCAAAGAGCTAGGATTGGTTTCCAAGCTGTTCCCCGCGGATTCCTGGGAACAGGAGGCAGCCGCTTTTGCAGAAAAGCTTGCAGGCATGCCGACGAAAACGATTGGACTGATCAAAAGAAACTTGCAGCAATCCTGGGATGCAACGCTTTCTGAAGTGCTTGAAAAAGAAGCTCTTGCACAGCGTATTGCTGGAATGTCCAAGGATCACAAAGAAGGGGTATCCGCCTTTTTGGAAAAGAGGCCTCCCCGGTTTTCGGGGAAAT
>DATBUB010000409.1:0-4337 GCA_036516555.1 Bacillaceae bacterium | reverse complement strand
TTATATTTTTCCACCAATTCTTCCACCAGTGGGCTGTTCGGGCGGAAGTGGGAAACATACTTTTGCTTTGGTGTTTCTATATATATAGTGCCGTCTGACATCTCTTTCAAGGTGACCATTTCTCCATTTTGCGCCTGAATCGTTCTTTCTATGGCGGAAAAAGGAATTTCAGTTGCCTTGGTGAGGGCTTGGACAGCGAATACGACAATGACCGTCAATGCGATTAATCCAATGGCTAGAGGAACAAGTTTCGATGCGAATCTTGAATTGGATTTCACTGTTCCATCTCCTTATAAAATATAAATCTATTATAAGTATAACATTGGGCTTTTGTATAGGTCATTAGTCACATTATGACAGATTTTTGAATTACAATTATATTACTATAGATTTTCGGCCCTGTTTCTCTGTAAACTTCTCCACTGAAGATACCCTCTCTCCAGCCCTCGGACCAATATCTCAGCCGTCCCCATATTGGTGGCAAGCGGCACTCCATACACATCGCAAAGGCGCATGAGAGCTGAAATATCGGGCTCATGCGGCTGCGCTGTCAAGGGATCACGGAAGAAAATAACGATATCCATATCATTTTGTGCAATTCGGGCACCGATCTGCTGGTCTCCCCCAAGGGGTCCCGATTGAAATCTCTCAATGGAAAGCCCTGAAGTTTCCATGATTCTTTTTCCGGTTGTACCCGTTGCAAATAAGGTATGCTTTTCCAATATGGGCTTATAGGCTACTGCAAATTGCACCATATCGTCTTTTTTCTTGTCGTGCGCAATCAAAGCGATATTCATCTGGTTCATCCCCTTTGCATCCCTTGGCTGTATTTTCCAATCACACAATAGCATTCGTTCTTTCTGCATGATTTATCCACTCTGTCTGCCTGATTCTGACTTCAAAGAAGGTGAGCGGATCCCTGAATGCTTCCGGTTTTGATCTCATGTCCTCAAGCGCCGCTTTTTTGGCATCCACTTCCCTCTGGATTTCCGCGACTGTTTGTTTCAATTCGCTGAAGGGATCCCGGAAGAACAATCCGATATCCCTGGGGATCGCCTTCTCAAACATTTCAAATTGGCGGAAAAATTTGATGGCGATCGATTCTGCAGCTTCCTGGTAATTTTCATTTTCAATAAAGCTTTTATACCGGTTATACAACACTGTATTATTTGCCGGTATGACACCGAGCAGCTTGCCGGCACCCTTCAATAAAACTTGGGAGGGAGTTCTTTTCAGCATGATATTTTCTTTGTCCATGTACAAAGAGCTCGTCATCCTGTCTGCGTCCCGTCTCCAGTCATCAAAAATCTTAAAATCGCCTCTGAGGCTGATACGCTCATCACCTACGATGGCATTGAACCCTTCAGCCCATTCTGTCATCGTACCCTGGGTTTCATTCAATTCATTTTCAGAGAAGGAAATCCAATCCTGAAGAGAACTTGTGTAAATAGGAAGGATCGTGTTTTGCAAATACTCCTCGATCCTATTATTCATTTCTTCATTCAATTCCAGGTGGATATTGCCAAAATCACTGTCTTCCTTGATGATTTCCGCGGCCCCCTTGAGCAGGCGGGGCAAGGATTGCACAAGGTCTTTTTTGATTTCGCTCTTAATGGACTCGTAAGCCTGCCGTATGACAAAAACCTTTTCCTCTTCTTTATCCTGAAGCTGATGAATGGACCCCTGCATTCTTCCAAGGATCTCCTCATCAAGCCGTATGGACTCAAGGAGCTCATTTTCCGCATCTGTCTGCTGCTGGAGCAGTCCCCCGATTGCTTTTCTGGCCAATGACAGAACGTTCGCCGTTCGTGCCCGTTCCATGATGCTCCTGTCATAATGATCGTGGATAAATTGCGCCAGACCTTCACGCTGCCCAGATCCTTCGAGCGCCGTGGAATAAGCGAACAGCTTGGAAGCTGGAAATACAGCGCCGATCCTCCGCCTTGTCTCCTCTAATAATTCCATGGCCTCTTTTTCACTGTTTACGCTGCGGATGTCCATGACGAAGTGTATCGCCAAATCCGGGCATTCCTCTTTTGCTTTCAGGAGGATATCCCGCTCATTTTCTGTTAAAGGGGCATATTCATGGAGAACAAAAAGGAGAATGTCCGCCAGCTGCACATGTTTCAATTTTCTTCGTGCCCAAGTATCATTCCAGTCGATTTCAGGCAAATCGATGACGGAGAAACGATGCTCCCTTAAAAAAGAATTGGGTGACCCTACTTCGATGATGCCTTTTTGCCCCTGGGCAATTTGGCTGAAATCACCCCTGTTTTCCACTGCCAGGATGCCCTCATCCGTTATCAGGTGAATGGCCGGATCTTCCAGATCTTTGAAGACGGCCGGAACAGGCGCCTCCTCCGGGTCATCCCCCGCATACCCCAACAGGGAACTGACGATTGATGATTTCCCGGATCCTGAGGTTCCCGCCACCATGACATGTACATGGTTCGATTGGGCCAGCTCATGCACCATCCATGCAAGCTTTTCTCCAACATCGATTTTATGCCCGTATGCCCAGTTCTTGATCAGGTCAAAGAGATCCGCGCTGTCCTGCAGAAATAAATAATTCCCTTTTGATTCATGCAGTTTCTTCTCGGCAGATGCTGCAATTTCATTATTTATGGCTGTCGGGATTACATCATTCCATCCGAGCAGGGCGGAAGCTGCAATGAATGAGGTTTCGTCATCTGCTGTTTTCAGCCACGCTGCCAGCAGTTCCGGCATAATGTCCAACAGGTCGGAAACGAAATATCTTCCTCCAAGAAGATCATAAAACGCTTCCTTGTATAAAAGAGAAAGGTCGTGCCATTGATACGTTTTTTGAAAATCGGAGTTCAAGATCAAATGATTGATCTCTACAAGCCATTTGATGTATTGTTTCTGGCCGTGGAAGTTTGACCACAAAGAGGATATCACCTGTTCAAACTGCCGCAGGTCCACTCCTTCCAATGTATAAAGGGCAGGTATAAAATAAGCCGGCTCATATGATTTGACATGCCCCTCTTCTATATAGGAATGGAGAATGCCAAACCAATGGGGGGATTTTGTCCGGATAGCCTCATTGACTGCATGCTCAACGGCACTGTCCCAATCCTTCTGCTGTTCAAAAAAGGCCCGGGCCCTTTTGGTCACATCCTTGTAATCGGGGTAGAGCAGGACTGCTTGTTTGATCATCTCATCAGCTTCCTGCCATTTTTCCTGACTCTCATATAACTCATACATTTTCAGGGCCACTTCTGTATTCAGGACTTGGGAATCCGTTGTGACAGATTTATAGATATCCCGTGCCGTTTCCCACAGTTCCAGCTGGACGTAAGCATCAGCCATGTTTTTCCTTGCCCATGGCTCCAGCTCATTATGGATGCTTTCCCATTTGAAAATGGCCGCTTCATAATCCCGGTTATGGAAATAAACCTCACCTTGGGCAAAACGGATATAGGACAAATCGGGAAGCTCTTTTCCCTGTTCCTCCATATATATATCGCCCAGCAAACGGACAGGATGTTCCTTCTCCTCTTCCTTCAAAAAGGTTTCCTTGTAAAATGTCTTTTGAATCAAGTGTTCTTCCAACAGCACGTTTATCACCGCCCCTTTACTTTTCTAGAGCCGATCAGATTTTTTCCAAATCGGCCGGATAAACAAGGCCCATCTGTTTCCTGGCCTCTTCCAATATTCTTGATGTTATGTAGGAATGATTGTGTGTATTCACTGTAGATTCTTGTTTTCCCGATTTTACAAGCCGGATAAACTCCTCTGCCTCATAATACATCGATTCAAATGATTCTTCGGCTTTGACCTCTTCTGCCCTGCCATCGCGGTAACGGATCTCCACCTTGCCCGGTGTCGAAATATGGTCGATCAGGATGCTTCCTTCTTCTCCCTGTATTTCTGACGGAATGTAAGAATTGGAGATTTTCGAATGCATTATGACGGCCTCAAAGTCTTCATATGTCAAAATGAGGCTCCCTTCCCCGTCCACTCCTGAATCAAGCATGACCCCGTTGGCCTTGACTGCTTGGGGTTCACCGAATAAAACAACAAGGGGATATACACAATAGATGCCAAGATCCATCAGCGATCCATTGGAAAACTCCGGTTTAAATGCGTTGAGGACTGTTCCATCCCTATAAGCATCATAGCGGGAGGAATACTGGCAATAGCTCGCAAAATACCTTCTGACTTTACCGATTTTGGGCAAGCTTGCCTGTATGGCCTTGAATATGGGAAGAAAGGTCGTTTTCATGGCTTCCATTAACAAAACACCATTTTCCTTCGCTGCCCTGATCATGTCAGCCGCTTCCGTACTATTGGAGGCAAGCGGTTTTTCACAAAGT
>DATBUB010000408.1:0-4097 GCA_036516555.1 Bacillaceae bacterium | reverse complement strand
CCCGCCTATGCCAATGAAAGAAATGATTAAACCCGCCGCAGCTGGCGCCAATAACTGGGACAGTTGGATCAATGATTCTTGAAATCCTATCCCTTTTTCCAGCCATTCTTCTTCTATGGTTTCTGGGATAAGAGAACGGGCTGCCGCATCCGTGGAACCGATGATGACTGAAATCAGAATACGGCAAATGAATACCACCCAGGCTTGACTGAAAATCTGTAAGGAAAAAGAAAAATACAATAAGAGGAAAAGAAGAAACAAGATTGCGTCCGCAATGGCCAGTACCTTACCTCGATGAAACCTATCTGAAAGCCATCCAGAAAAAGGGGACATCAATAACGAAGCAACTGCACCTATGCCAATAATAAATCCGCCGGTTAACATATCTCCCTCAATCGTTAATGACCACCAAATGAGTGAATAAAAAAATAAGATTCCGCCAAGTTGGGAAAAGAAAGTACTGCTCCACAATTTGAAAAAGTCGCCTTTAAATATCCAATGTTTTGTGAACATAGTCTCTCCTTTTACAAATAATTTAGAGTGAATTTATTACTTAAAAATAAGTTGGAGCGAATTTTCACTCCAACTTATTCACGCCAGCTTAAAGACCGTTGGGCATAGGCTTTAAATCAAAAATTTCTTTTAACTAAATCAGAAGTTTCATGGGTGACGTTTGAGTGAGCTAAAACGTTTTGATGAAGGGTCAATGCTGGGTGGACTAATTCTCTTCCCGGATTGGACACTGCCTTATAAACTCCTGAAATATCATTTCTATCCAGGGCGTCTAAACTTGATTTTCTGTGCACCAAGATGTTCCAAATGATCTATCACTTGGATGACATTCAGAATTCCTCTGACCCTAGCACGGAACATATTGTCAAGATTTTCAAAACTATAATATAAATCATCGTATTTGTTTCAGAGCTTCAGTGGAACTATCATACATTTCAAATTCAATTTTCAGCATATCTTGCAGCTGATATTTCGCTTTAGAAAGGTGTTGAAAGGCTGCAGATATTGCTTCTTTAGCATCTTTTATCTGCCCCAGCCAATAATGTTGGCCTTATCAAATTGGGCCGGATCCTAAATAAACTTCAGTTAGACTTGTTGGGTTAGCACACGTAATTCTTCTGCACGCGCCTTTAGTTCAGGAGAGCCTGGTCTTCTACAAATGTTCATTACAATACCCAATTCCAAGACTTCCTTTTATTGTATTTTACTACAATTAAAATGGTATCATTTTTCCAAAAATAGTCAACTTTATTTCTACAAAATTGTAAAAAACAGGTTATATTATCAGGTGAGAAAGCAACCTCACTTTTTCTAACCTACGGGAAAATTGTGTGGTTTCCGCCTTCACTGCAGCTGTATAAGCCTTTGCCTGAAATGCATCTCGTTTTTTCCTAAATGAAACAAGTGTCCCTTTAAAAGAAAAAAGCCGTTTCGAATACAATTCAAAACGGCTTTATCCTGCTTAATATGCTTAGTATGACCATCACCTGCTGTGATTCTATCATTCCGCTTTTGACGGGATGATCTGGCTTCTCTCTTTCCTTTCCTGCTCTTCAATCAGTGCATCGTCTTCTGCGTTATCCCTTGTCACTTTTTGTGTCAGGATGGCGCCGACTGCAACGAGGATCATGACGGCAATGTAATACCCTTTTTCGTTCAGTTCAAGCGCGTCCTCATTGTATAATCCGATGCTGAACATGAACACTCCTGCGAATAACGTAAAATAGGACAATACCGTAAAAGCCGCCGTGTTTCTTCTTCTGTGTCTCATTGGTTCTACCCCCTATTTTTGCCATATATACATTATGTATGTCAACTCATTTAGAAAATGAAAACAAATAAATAGCGGAACAATTCACAATTGTCTTATGATAAAGAAGAAACGTTATTTAGGGGAGGATTTCGGATGCTGACAATAAAACAATTCCAATTTTACCGTGTGTACACGCTGATCCATTTAAAGCATATTGATGAGAAAAAATGGGATGCCCAGCCTGATGGATTTTCCAATACCATCCGCTGGAATGCCGGCCACCTGTATGTAACGGCAGAAGGCTTGCTGCACCGGGCAGACACCGGGTATGAAATGAAAAAACCTGAATGGGCTGCTTTTTTTTCTCCCGGCACACGTCCGGCTGAGTGGAAGGAGGAACCGCCTGCTTCCACAGATATCATTGCCTCCCTGGAGGAGCAAAGCGGCCGAATTGCTTCCTTCTTTGAAGGAAAACTGAACAATCCGGCTTCTGAGCCGCTCGTCATCCAAGGGCATTCCATGGATTCCGGGGAAGCCATCCTCCAGTTTGTTTCTTGGCATGAAGGCATCCACACTGGGATGATCAAATCGCTTGATAAAATCATCCGATAAAGCAGAGCTCCCCGTTATTACACGGGGAGTCATTTATTGGCCTTCAATGGAATCAATTCGGTCTGATATTGGTAGTCTTGAAAAGAGATATCGTCCAGAAGCTGGCGGTAGCTGGAGGCCATCTGGCCAATTTTGGCTTGGTTTGACTGATAGAGTCTCTGTACCATCGCTTCATCCTTCTCCACTGTGTCCAGGAAGGCTTGATAAAACCGGCCTTCAAACCCATTTTGGTTCATCCATTTTGCCGAATGGATAAAGGCCTGGTTCAGTGCTTCAAGCCCCTCCAGATGCAACTGAAGCTTTCTTTTCGCCTCGGAGACAGACTGATCTATCCGATGGTTATCCAAAATCTGCATGCTTCCTCGATTCACCATGCCCCCCTCCTTTCGAAAAAAGTATCGAATAACAATGAAACTCTTGCATCTTCCTGGACCAGTTTTTTCACTCCAGCCTTAAATCGCTCAAGAAATCCCTGCTGTCTTCTGTTCTCTTCATGCACATTTTGGATGATGTCGTCGAGTGAGTTTGTGATATTTGAGGTAAGGCTTTGGGGAACATTCTCTAAAAATCTGAAATTCGTATACTGGACATAATATTGGGCATCGGCAGTATAGCGGTTAAAGGATGAGAGGTAGGCATGGGGGTTAGATTCGATTTCATCCATTTTCCGCAGGACCTTACGGACATTTGAAGAATAATCATTGGTGACTTCCATATGAAAGATATGCTGGAATTGGGATATCCATTGCTCCTTGCCCATAACGATGGTATGCCCCACGACATAGAAGTCATAGGAGGCATTAATATTCAGTTTGATTTCCTCTCCATAAGCTGCGTCTTTAACGGTCAAGATCCATTGATTGTTGATGATTTCCTTGCCTTCCTGCTTGGCGATCTGTTCCACAATGGAAGCCATGCTGTGGGCGGAAGGATCCATTTCTGCAACCTTTTCCATAAAGGCGGCCAAATCCTTTTCGATGGGGGTCTGCATGAAGCCTGGCAAATATTTGGCGCCGAGCCCCAGCCTTGTATACAAAAGCATTTCCGTGTAAGACAGCCCCTTGTCCTTGTTGGCCCGGTTAAGGATCATATGCATCAGTGCAACTACTGCGGGATGCTCCGTCGCCAAATCCCTATGCTTATCAACATCCGGGATCGAGTTAAACACAACTGTATTTCTTTCATTTATAAATCGATAGGCCCATGGCAGCGTCGTATTCGTGAGTATATCCTCTTCATTACGGTAATACGTAATCTTCGAACTGTTGTGCCCTATTTCCCTATCAAGGAAGGCGCGGAGCTCGGAGGTGGGGATTTGGTTGAGATCAGAATATTCACGAACATCTATTTTAAATTTAATGTAGACCCTATCCAATAAATAGTCACTACTTAAAATAAGGTTATAAATATTTGCTGGAGCATCATTATACACGTTTACATCTTTGAATAATTTCTCTTGGACTCCAAGTAAGGTTTGGGCCTCAGCTCCTCCTAGTGAGTGACCATCCAAGTAGTAAACAGGATTATTGTTCAACATTTTTCGTTTTATTGCAGTTTTTACTTCATTCGTAAAATTTATGTTATCTATGGTTTGTGTTTGATTTTGTCCTAGAAAAACACTATATGCATCATAATATACATCTTCATTTCCTGAGAAAATGATTTCTTTTAGATTTTCTGGGGATTTTTTATACTCCTTAAATGTTTTTACTAAATCTTT
>DATBUB010000407.1:0-5517 GCA_036516555.1 Bacillaceae bacterium | reverse complement strand
AAGTTCCCACTTATAAGTTTTTCAAAGTATTAAGCCATCTATAAAAGGAGAATTATCACGCCATAATATCAACGCTCCTTCTTTTGTTCTTCTTCATAATGAACTTCAAGTTTTTTTCGCTTTTACACTTTTTTGAGGAAGGGGTTGCTCCGTATATTGGATTTTCTTCAAGCGGGGAGTGCAAAGCAGAAGGAAGCCTTCCATGCAATCCGAAAGTTAAAAATTCTGAATGACCTGGCTGCGTACAACCCAACGCTTTGCGGCACTTTCCCTTTGAATATTGCCGTGGACACTTCTGATCTTGATATTATTATGGAAGTGTATAATCTTGGAGCGTTTGAGATAGAAGTTCGAAACCTTTATAGCCGTCACAGACATTTTCATTTGAAGAAGCTGGAGATTCGGGGCAATCCGGTTGTGAAAGCGAATTTCACTTTTGAGGGGTTTGAATTTGAGCTGTTCGGACAGCCGCAGCCGATTGAAAAACAGTACGCCTATTTGCATATGAGCGTTGAAGACCACTTGCTGAAACAGATTCCAGGATTAAGAGGTGACATCATCCGTTTGAAAAAACAAGGAATAAAAACGGAGCCTGCTTTTTGCAAGGTTCTGGGGTTAAGAGGTGACCCTTATGAGAGCCTGATTCATTACGGGAGAGAACAGGGGATGATTCCATGACAGAGAGCAGCCGAAGTAAAATCGGATGGGCGGGAAAGCTGCTTACAATGATAGTATCCTTATTTTCGTTATTTCTGGGAGGCTGCAGCGAAACTGGACTTACAGACGGCGACCGCCTCGTCAACGAAAGAATGAATCAAACCATTTCCGATTACATCCTGGAACATTACGCCGACTCCTACTACCCTACTGAAAAACAATTCGAGGTTCATAAAATATATGGCGCCAAAGAGGCTGAAGATGCAGTCGATATATACTTTTATTCTTATTTTGGCGGTTTCAATAAATCTACAGGGCTTGAAAGCCAGGCGGGGCATTCCTTGCCTGCTATGATTCGTCTCAAGAAGGAAACGGACGGCTACTCTGTCATCAACTACATAGAGCCGGAGGATGGGGATCTTTTTCTCCCCTCCCTCAAAAAGATGTTCCCGCGGAAGTATGTCAATAAAGCCTTGAATGATATTGGGAATATAGACAATTTGAAGGAAGAGATGGATAGCAAAGTGAAGCGGTGGCTGGATGAAGAGAGATAAAGTTTTTTTCAAGGGTTATAAAGATGAACACAATAGAAATCGTTTCAGAAGCCCCTTTTTGGAAAATATCATATTTGTCACGGTGATCGACTGGTAGTAGGGGTGTTTCAGCACCCATTTAGCAAGTGAAACCATTTTTTCATACTAAAATGCAATGATACTTTTACCAAGCACAGTATTTTTCATGTCCTTAGGGCATTCGAAACCTATACGATTTACCGTGCACAGCGGTTTTCCTGTCCTTAGAGCATTCGAAACCTATACGATTTACCGTGCACAGCATTTTTCCTGTCCTTAGGGCATTCGAAACCTATACGATTTACCAAGCACAGCATTTTCCCTGTCCTTAAGGCAATCGAAACCTATACGATTTACCAAGCACAGCGTTTTTTCCTGTTCTTAGGGCAATCGAAACCTATACGATTTACCAAGCACAGTATTTTTCATGTCCTTAGGGCAATCGAAACCTATACGATTTACCGTGCACAGCGTTTTTCCTGTCCTTAGGGCAATCGAAACTAATCCGATTTACCGTGGATATAAACTATTGGGAAAGAACACTGCATTGCCACTAAACAAATAAAATCATTCCAGCCGATACACTAAAAACCGTTCATTTTCGTTTGTTTGAAAGAGCCCGGAGACCGGCACCTCTTTGATAAGCTGGAAAGGTGTCCGGTCCCCGAGGAATCGGATGTAATCGGGATGCGGGTAGTACAGGATCACGTCCGTCCGCCTTGGGTGCTGCTCCGCTGAAAGCAGGATGTTGTGTATCACCTTCATGAAAATTTGGATGGAGAACGGATTGAAAAAGTAAAAAAGGGTTTCTTCAGGTCCAATCGGGTATTTTTCTGCAGGGATTCGTTCGAAGCGTATGGAATCGGACCTTTTCCTTCCCTTACCCAAGTAGGACGACAAATTTTCGAGCGCTTCCTGATAAAGCTGGCCATTGACCTCTACTCCGGTTCCGGATACACCAAACCGGTGATGGACGTAAAACAGCAAACGTCCTTTCCCGCAGCCGAAGTCGACTAGCCTGTCCGAGCGATCCAGCTCGTATGTGCCGAACAGCTCATCCAATCCTTCGTATGGCGTAGCCTCATACCGATTATAATGCGCCAGCTGCAGCGGCCAATCCTTCATGCCTGCCGTATCTATCCTAAGCAGCCGGTCATATTCTTTTTGGTTCATCGCCCATTCCCCAATCTGTTTCAGTCCTCAAAAAGGCTGGCAAACTCCCCGTACCCTTCCTCTTCCAGCCTGTCCTTCGGCACAAAGCGGAGGGCGGCAGAATTAATGCAATACCGTGCCCTATCAGGTCCCGGCCCGTCGTCAAAGACATGTCCCAAATGGGAATCGGATGTCTTTGCGCGAACCTCAATGCGCCTCATACCGTGGGACGTATCGAGTTTTTCCTCCATTTCCGTACGCCGAATCGGCTTTGTGAAGCTTGGCCAGCCGCATCCGGCGTCATACTTATCCTTCGAACTGAAGAGCGGTTCCCCTGAGATGATGTCAACATAAATCCCGTCTTCCGTGTGATCCCAGTACTCATTTTGAAACGGCGGTTCCGTCCCGTTTTCCCTAGTTACCGCATATTGGATCGGTGTCAATTCCTTCCGCAATTCCACGTCGGTTTTGCGCTTTTTCCAATGCTCCCGGATGAACATTGCGCGGCCCGATCCTTCCTTATACATATTGTAATGAAAGGGGTTTTTTTTATAATAATGCTGATGATTTTCTTCCGCTCGGTAAAAAGGGCCAGCCGGCAGGATGTCCGTTACAATCGGCTTTTGGAAGCGTCCGCTCTCCGCAAGGTCTGCTTTCGATTTTTCAGCCAGAGCCCTTTGCTCGTCATCATGATAGAAAATTGCCGTCCTGTATGACTGTCCCCGGTCGCCAAATTGGCCGCCCGGATCAGTGGGATCGATTTGCTGCCAGAAAAGCTCAAGCAATTTCTCATAGGGGAAAACGGCCGGATCATACGTGATCTGCACCGCTTCATAGTGCCCGGTCGTATCGGAGCAAACTTCCTCATAGGTCGGATTTTCCGTGTGGCCGCCGGTATAGCCGGACACCACTTCTTTGATTCCTGGCTGTTCATCAAATGGCGACACCATGCACCAAAAACAGCCGCCCGCGAAGGTAGCGAGTTTATTTTTTTCAGACATCACTTCCATCTCCTTTCATCGCTTCTTTAAGAAAAGCATACCATGTTTTACCCAAATGATTAAAAAACAATTAATAGCCTGAAATTATTATTTGCTATACACTTTACATATATTAGCTATTGGTGTGGTGATTCGATGTTTAAGCTTTTATTGATCGAAGACGATGTTACCCTTTTTAAAGAAATCAAGGAAAGGCTGTCTTCTTGGTCATACGATGTTTACGGAATTAAGGATTTCAGCCGGGTTCTACAGGAATTTGTCGAAGTGAAGCCGGATTTGGTCATTATCGATATTCAGCTGCCGAAATATGACGGTTTTCACTGGTGCCGTATGATCCGTGCCCATTCCAACGTCCCGATTATTTTCCTTTCATCCCGGGACCACCCCACTGACATGGTCATGTCCATGCAGCTCGGTGCGGATGATTTTGTCCAAAAGCCGTTTCATTTTGATGTCCTCATCGCCAAAATACAGGCTATTCTCCGCCGCGTCTATAACTACAACACAGAGCAAACGAGCCTGAAGACATGGTGCGGGGCGACCGTGGACTTTGAAAAAAATACGGTGGCAAATGAAGAGGGAGCCGTTGAGCTGACCAAAAATGAAATATTCATTCTAAAGCTGCTGATTGAGCAGAAAAACAAGATTGTCAGCCGCGATCATTTGATCAACGCCCTGTGGGATGACAAACGTTTCGTCAGCGACAACACTCTGACCGTCAACGTAAACCGGCTGCGGAAGAAGTTGGACGATATCGGTCTCGGCCGTTGTATTGAAACGAAAGTCGGACAAGGCTACATTGCCTTGGAAGAGGATACGGCCAATGATTAAAGCATATTTTGCAGAACGGCGGAGCTGGATCCTGTTCTTTCTTTTTTGGCAGGGGCTGATGGTATTTGTCTCTTATTTGGATACGGCCATTCCCATGACGCCGATTCTTTATATGGCCTTTTTATCGCTCATCCTATTTGCCGTTTTCCTAGCCGTCCGTTATCAAAAGGAATCCACGTTCTACCGCAGTCTTTCCGAATGGGAAAGCCATCTGGACCTTGCCAACGTCGCAATGCCGGAAAGTCCTTTTGAAGATATCATTGAAAATAGCATTTCTGAACAGACGAATAAGCTGAAAAAAGAGGCAGCCCTTCACCAGCTCACTCTCGAACAAGAAAAAGATGACCTTTTATCTTGGATCCATGAAGTAAAAACCCCACTGACCGCCATGCATTTGATGATCGAGCGGCTCGAGGACGAAACGCTGAAGGCCGGATTAACATATGAATGGCTGCGGATACACCTGCTTCTGGACCAGCAGCTTCACCAAAAGCGCATGGCGTTTATCGAAAATGATTTATTGATTGAAAAAACGGATCTCAAAACACTTGTATTCAACGAAATTAAGACGCTGCAATCCTGGTGCATCCAAAAAGGAATCGGGTTTGACATCGATCTTCAAGAAACGGAAGTGCTGAGTGATGCCAAGTGGCTCGCTTTCATTCTTCGGCAGTTGCTGACGAATGCGGTGAAATACAGCGATGCCTCTGATATTGTCATTTTGAGTAAGCGTCAGGATGGTCATGTTATCCTTGAAATTCAGGACTCCGGACGCGGGATTGGCGCTAAAGACATGCCGCGCATTTTTGACAAGGGCTTCACTTCCACAACCCACCATGACCAGGCGGCGACCGGAATGGGACTCTACCTGGCGAAAAGGGCGGCTGGGCCGCTTTTGATCAAAATATCTGTCGATTCGGTACCGGGAGAGGGAACCTGCTTTACGCTGACCTTCCCAAAGAGGAACGAATTCGTAGGGATTGCCGGGATGTGAGCGGGCACGAAGGAATAGAATTAGTGCGCGGGCAATCAGCGAGATTCTTCCGTGCAATTGCCTGAACGATTGGTGCAATTGTGGCCGGGTTGCGTGCAATTATATGGTGCGTGGTGCAATTAATTGGTGCGCGGTGCAATTACATGGTGTATGGTGCAATTATACGGTGGACGGTGCAATTATACGGTGCGCGGTGCAATAACCTGGTGCGCGATGCAATTACATGATGCTCGGTGCAATTAAATGGTGTTCGGTGCAATTATCTGATGCTCGGTGAAATTATCTGATGCTCAGTGCAATTACCTCGTGC
>DATBUB010000406.1:0-4292 GCA_036516555.1 Bacillaceae bacterium | reverse complement strand
CTATATGGTAAAAAACCGTGAAGAGGCTGAAGATCTTGTGCAGGAGGTCTACATCAGGGTCATGAAGTCTTATGATAAATTCGAGGGAAAAAGCTCGGAAAAGACATGGCTGTTTTCCATCGCCAAAAATGTGGCAATTGATCATTTCCGCAAACAAAGGGGATGGAAAGAACGGCTTTACGAAAAATTTGACTGGGATACACAGCAGGTAAGGGATCCTTCTCCCCTGCCGGAGGAAAAAGCTCTGCATAACAGCGAGCTGCGGAGCTTATACAGCTGTTTGGACCGCTGCACCACCAACCAGAAACTTGTCATCGTTCTGAGGTTCCTGAACGGATTGTCGATAGCGGAGACGGCTGAAGCTCTCAAATGGTCTGAAAGCAAAGTCAAAACAACCCAGCACAGGGCACTTAAATCACTGAAGACACTGATGGAGAACATGAGCAGGGAGGAGGAGAACGGTCATGCCTCACTATGATAAGGATGAAGAAAAATTGATCGCGCTGCTGGGAAAGCTTCCGGACATTAAAGACAGGCGCCCGATGGATGAAGTGTACCGTCAGATGGATGCTGCCTTGAACCGCAGGAAAAAGAAAAGGTTTCCGGTTCTCATACCGGCATTGTCGGGTCTAGCAGCATTGCTCCTCATCATCCTGATTGTTCCGGCCATGACGGACTCCCCAGTCATGGAGCAGGCACAAGATAAAGGCGGTTCCCAGGAAATAGCCGTTATGGACCAGCCGGAAAGCAGCCGTAATTCTTCCTTAAAGGAATCTGTAAGGGATGAGGCCAAGGAGGAACAAAGATCGGAACCAAAGGAAGCGGAACAGAATCCGCCGGCACAAACGCTGGATGTGCCCGGCAAAACCGCGGTTTATCAAGAGGACCTGGCGGAAGGGGAACTCGTCACCATTGGCGCGGCTGCTCCTGATGCCATTGTCATCCCTGTCAGCATTATGTTACAAGGAGAAAGGAAAGGTGATTGGACGGACACATACCGGGATGCTGCTTCCAAGATCAGTCTGGAATCATATGGATTGGAGCTGTTCAAGCCGCTTTTGCAGAATTTCCAATACGATGCAGATGCCAAAACAGCTACCGTCACCATCCAATCGAGTGAAAAGGCCGAATTTGATCAGCATGAAAAATTGCTAAGCGAAATGGTTAAGTATGCGGTGAGTTCAAAAGATGTCCAAACCGTACATTTTGTGGATGAAACCGGCGCTATCCCTGAAATGAGCCATTATGGAGAAATGCCAGACCAGGAGATCCCCCCATTTGCCAAAAAGGCGCATTATGCCTACAAACTCGGAAATGGTGAAATGCTCATTGTCCCGGGGAATGGGGAACCTGAATCATTGGAGGAAGCCATTATCGCCATGAAGGAAAGTCCGAATGATCTGTATCAAACACTTATCCCTGCTGACATTCAATTGGAAGTGGCAAAGACCGGTGAGGGCCAGGCCGTCATCTCCTTTAAAGAACCGCTGGACATGGCGAAGGGAGACGGGGCTGCCAATATGAGGATGCTTGAGGGATTACTCATGACCGCCAAAGAATATGGACACAGGGAAGTGCTGTTTAAGAATATTCTTCCCGTCAAGTGGGCAGGATTTGATTTTGAAAAACCGGTTGGTGTCCCTGTAGCCCCGAATCTTTTACGGGTTGCAGCTGAATGATCCGTGATTCTGTACAGCCTGTTATGAGGCTGTACATTTTTTTTTGCATAAATTCTTCCTTTTTGAAGAAAAATAGAAACACTTTTGAAAAACAGGGAGTCTTTTCCCGTTCTATGGGTGGACATGCGGACATAAGCTGAAAGTAAAAGCTGTAAAACCGGGAGGATAACATGAATAAATTATTTGCGCTTGTAAGTGGAGCATGTTTCTTTTATATAGCTTTTTTCTTTTTGGCACCGAACAGCATTTTGGCGGCGGATAAAGAGAGTCAGCTCATAGATGATACTCGTGATTGGGTTTTTCCTGCGAATGGGACCGTAACGGATATTTTTTTGACAAGAGGAGGTTCCCACAAGGGGATTGATATAGCAGGCAGGAGAGGAACGCCCGTCCATGCTGTCCATGATGGTGAAGTGGTGAAATCCTATTATTCGGGTACATATGGTCATGTTGTCATGCTGCGTCACAGCCATGGGTATGAAACGGTTTACGCGCATTTGCTTGACCGCAGTGTGGAAGAAGGGCAAGCAGTTGAAAAGGGAGACACCATTGGAAGGATGGGGAACACTGGGCAATCCTCGGGTGTCCACCTGCATTTTGAAATCCATAAAGGAGAGTGGACTCCTGATAAAAGGAATGTTTTGGACCCGTTTTTGGTATTTGAATCAAAGCGAATCGGACAGCAGGTTGCAGCCCTTGATCCATCCATGGGGGGATCTGTTCATGCTGCAAGTGCTCCGCCAACCATTTCTCCGGGTACGCCCAAAAGCGATTTTTTGGAAGTGCAGCCAAAGGAACCGCAAACCTCAAGCCAGCTGGTATATAACGTTCAAAAAGGGGATACGCTCTGGGGCATTTCAAAGATGTTCGGGATTGAGGTAAAAGAGTTGAAACAATTGAATGGACTCACTGGTGACTTGATTTTGATCGGCCAGGGATTGATCGTCAAAGACGCTTAATGTTTTTCCTTTCCAACCGCGCCCCAGTATTGTATACTGAATGTGAACAATAAAATACGGTTCATCTTCGGGGCGCGGTGAAATTCCCGACCGGCGGTGATGAAGCCACGGCTTCTAAGCCCGCGAGCCTTTTAGGCAGGATTTGGTGCGATTCCAAAGCCGACAGTATAGTCTGGATGGGAGAAGATGAAGGTTGTCCGGTGTTCAAAAAAGCAGGTTTGAACGCTTATTGACGCATGCCTGATATTCTCCCTCAAAGGTTATCCTTTGGGGGTTTTTCATTGACGCATGCAGGACATACCTTTCTTCATCATGGGATGAATCTCAAGGAGAGAGGAAAAATGAAAAAATTATCTGTCAAGTCGTTTGTTGCCATCGGGATGCTGAGCAGCTTATCGTTTATACTTATGCTGATCAAGTTTCCCATTCCGCCATTTCCGGCATGGCTGACTGTGGACCTGAGCGATATTCCTGCTTTGATCGCAGCATTTTTGTTTGGTCCGCTGGCAGCAGTATTGGTGGAGCTGTTGAAAAATATCCTGGACTATGTGATGAGCGGCAGCGAGGCCGGAATTCCTATCGGAAATATGGCCAATTTCTTGGCTGGAATCACATTTGTCTTGCCATCCTATTATGTGTATCGACGCATTAAAATCAAAAAAGGCATGGCTGTTTCGCTGGTTGCAGGCACCCTGTTCATGGCAGGCTTCATGAGTCTGCTGAATTATGTGGCAATCCTTCCTGCCTACATCATTTTGCTGGGCTGGGATCCTATGAGTACAGCGGACCTGAGGCAGCTTGTAGTGGCCGCCATCCTGCCGTTTAATATTATCAAAGGCTTGCTTATTGCCGTCATTTTTTTGGTTGTGTTCAGCAGGCTCCAAAGCTGGATGAACAAGCAGCTTGCCTACAAAAACAGCTGATCTGAAATAAAAGAAAGCAGTCCGGGTTTAGCACGGACTGCTTTTTAATGGCCACTTTATTCGTATTTCAGCGGATCTCCCTCAAATGGAGCATCTGCGACCTTAATGGAATCAGTCGGGCATCCCTCAAACGCATCCATCATGTCATCCTCCAAAATATCCGGCACCTCAGCCGTACCCTGGTTTTCATCCAGTATGACATAGGCCAGACCTTCGTCATCATAGTCATATATGTCGGGTGCAGCAGCGCCGCAAGCGCCGCAAGCTATGCATGTATCTTTATCCACGATTGTGAACTTTGGCATTAAAAAGACCTCCCGGAAAATCATCTAAATTCGGTTGATTCATTCAAGGAAAAATCACTATGAACAAATGACAACTCCAATCATTATTCTATAGCTCCATAAGCAACATTTCAACAATTATTATGCACGATGCACGCGATAACATGTTTAGGTGATAATTGGGCCTTTTTAGGAGACAAATATCAGAAGGATCGAAATTTTTCGATTATAGTCGAAATTAGCCTTTCATGGTAAAATATAAGCGAAAAGAGACGGGCAGAAAGGAACGGGTAATCATGAATTTTATGCAGTTTGTGATGCTGGGCTGCTTGCAAAGGATACAGAAAGAACGTGGGAGCGTACGCCCAAGCTATGGAACCCTCGGAAGTGTCCTTGATGCTCCGCAAAGATCTCGAACGCCTCATCTTGGAGAAGCCCCAGGTAGGG
>DATBUB010000405.1:0-6242 GCA_036516555.1 Bacillaceae bacterium | reverse complement strand
GACACTGGCAAAGTTCAGCCCTTCATGAAAATCCCCTTCAGAAGTGGCGCCATCCCCAAAATAGACAATGGCAGCATTGTTCGTTCCTTTATACCTCTCCGCCATTGCAGCACCTGCCGCATGCGGAAGCTGGGTAGCGATAGGGACAGCGGGCGGAAAAATCTTTCTCCCATCTGGCGGGATGCAGCCCTCCACACGCCCGTTCCAATATAAGAAAATGGTGGTGAGAGAGTGGCCGAATGTCATAGTGGCGGCATGATCGCGATACGTGGGAAAAAGCCAGTCATCCTTTTCTAGTGCCAGCGCACTCCCTACCTGGGCCGCTTCCTGTCCTTCAAACGGTGCATATGTTCCAAGTCTTCCCTGCCTTTGCAGACTGATAGCTTTGCGGTCAAAAGTCCTGACCATGATCAGCTGCAGGTATATGTCCCGGATTAGGTCCGGTGTCAAAGCATCCCTGATTTCTTGATTGACCAAGTCCCCATTGCCGTCCAGATAACATATCTTTTCAAAATGTTCCATCGTACAGCCTCCTTTTCCGTTCGTTCCCATCAATGCCTGATCTGCCATTTTGGGGGTACCTTTCTTGAGAAGAAACTGTTGCCGGATTTCCTGGCTTCTATTTTTTGCTCACAGAACCGGTTGGCCGCTTCTGATGTGGAAACGCTTTCATTTACAGACGTCTTAAAAATTTCCAGCATAGAATTGTAGATGGCCTTCGTTTTGCCGAGTACGCGCTCTGGATTGACCCCATACAATTCGTCTGCCACCTGAATAAGACCTCCGGCATTGACGATATAATCCGGTGCATAAAGGATCCCTTTCTTTTGCAGGCGGCTGCAATGATCCTCTTCCTGGAGCTGGTTATTGGCAGAACCAACCACTGCTTTCACTTTAAGCGCTTCAATCGTTTCATCATTGATGATGCCGCCCATGGCACATGGGACAAAAACATCCGCATCCACTCCATATATATCAAGCCCCGCTACAGCTTTAACGGCATTGTTTCCAAGTTCTTTTCCCCGGCTGATCAACGCATCAACCGCGGACTGATTGATATCGCAAACGTACAGGCTTGCTCCTTCTTCAAGCAAGCGCTCGGCCACTTTATAGCCTACCTTGCCAAGGCCTTGAATGGCATAGGTCTTGCCTCCCAATTCATTGGAACCGCTTACAAAAAAGTTCGTTGCCTTGATTCCATATATCACTCCCAGTGCAGTCGGCACGGAAGAATCCCCGCTTCCGCCGTAGGCCTCAGGAACCCCGACGATACAGTTTGTTTCCTTCATAGCATGGACAAAGTCCTCAGGCGTTGTTCCCATATCTGTACCGGTGTAAAATCGTCCGCTCAGGGATTCAACAAATTTTCCGAACGAGCGAAACAATTCAGGCGATTTGTCTTTCATCGGGTCCCCGATGATGACTGATTTACCGCCGCCAAAATCCACATCTGCAGCAGCACATTTATACGTCATGCCTTTTGAAAGCCGAAGAACATCATGCAGCGCTTCTTCAAAAGTTCGGTACGGAAACATCCTGCAGCCTCCCGTTGCCGGGCCAAGTGTCGTATTATGTATAGCGATGATGGCTTTCAATCCCGTCTCGGGATCGTTACAGAAAACCACCTGTTCATGTTCATGTATTTCTGAAAATAAGTCCACAAACCATCTCTCCCTTCGGAAACCTGTCAATCTGATGAGGCAGACAGTGCAAGCTTCTCCTGTATCTGTTTCTTGGGCAGAATCACTTGTGTCACTTCCCCTTTTCCAATCAGCCCGCGCTCGTTCCATGCTTCAGTCTTTGTAATCACCACATTCCCTTTCAATTCCGTAAGTGTGGCTTTCACGGTTATATGGGTATCGGCCGTTGACGGGGCTATATGTTTCACCGTTACCGCCCCGCCAATGCCTTCTTCATGATCCTCCAAATACGGCAGGATGATTTGCCTTGATACCCATTCCATATGATAAACCATGGAAACTGTTGAATAAGCTTCATGAACAACATTGCCTTCGAATTGTGCAAACATCTCAGGTGTCACTTGGAAAGAAAGAGCGGCAGTCTGCCCGGCTTCCATTCCTGGTTTCATTTTCATCCCCTCCGTATCACACAGACAACAGTGCTTTGTCGCTCGTAAGCTTTTCACCCCGTATCCGCTGAAATTCCGCCATCAGTTTGCTGATGGTGAGTTCCTTCTTCTCTTCCTTGCCCACTTCCAGGATGATTTGGCCTTTATCCATCATGATGAGCCTATTCCCTAGATCGAGGGCCTGCTGCATATTGTGCGTGACCATCAGCGTGGTCAGTCCATCCTTTTCAACCAGCTCTTTCGTCAGATTGGTGATCAGCTCTGCCCTTGACGGATCCAGTGCAGCTGTATGCTCGTCAAGCAGGAGGATGGATGGCTGAGTAAATGTCGCCATCAGGAGGGACAAAGCCTGCCTTTCACCGCCTGAAAGCATTCCCACCTTGGCATTCAGCCGATTTTCGAGGTTCAGATGAAGCGTCTCAAGCGCTTGGCGGAAAAAGTCCTTCCTTTTCTTATCAACGCCTTTTCTCAAGCCTCTTTTTTTGCTCCGGGAGTAAGCCATCGCAAGGTTTTCCTCAATCGTCATCGAAGGAGCGGTTCCCGCCATCGGGTCCTGAAATACACGGCCAATCATTTTGGAACGTACGTACTCCGGCATTCTCGTCACATTCTTCGAATCGATGGTGATGGTTCCAACATCAGGAGTAAGCGCGCCTGAAATCATATTCATTAGGGTTGATTTCCCGGCGCCGTTGCTTCCGATGACCGTTACAAAGTCTCCCGCTTCCAAAGAAAGGTTGATCCGGTCAAGAGCAATTTTTTCATCCGGTGTCGACTCGTTGAAAATCTTGCTAATCTGCTCTAGCTTCAGCAACGGACTTCCCCTCCTGTTCCATATCCAGCTGCAAGGCCGCAAGCCTTTCAGCATGCCTCTTCGCTTTTCGTTTCTTCTCTTTTCTCTTTTCAAGCACCTGGGGCATGACAAGAGCCAAAATGACGATGACAGCCGTGATCAGCTTCATATCCCCTGTATCCAGAAGCTTGACCCGGAGTGCAAGTCCAAGGACAATCCTGTAAATGATGGCACCCGCAACCACTGCCAACGTTGTTCTCACAATGGTTTTTGTACCGAATATGGCTTCACCGATGATGACAGAGGCCAATCCGATAATGATCATTCCGATCCCCATGCCAATATCCGAGAATTTCGCGTATTGTGCAATGAGGGCACCCGCAAATGCCACAAGTGCATTGGAAATTCCAAGCCCAAGGATGATCAGGTTATCGGTGTTCGCGGAGAAACTCCTGATCATTCGCTTGTTGTCGCCTGTCGCACGGATGGCAAGCCCGACTTCCGTTTGCAGAAACCAGTCCGCGGCCAATTTAATGAGGATGGTGATCACGAGCATCAAAATCAGCGTACCCCACGTTGATGGCAAGTACTGGACTCCCAGCATGCCGAAGAATGAATTGAGGGCATTATCAATTCCGAGGGATCCCCAAAAGGCATTGAACTTGGAAAACAGGGTCTCGGCGTTCAATAATGGAATATTCGGGCGCCCGACAGAGTTCTCGGATGTAAAGCCCATAATGCGTAAATTGATGGAATAGAGAGCGATCATCATCAATATTCCGGAGAGAAGGGGGTTGATCTTCCCTTTCGTATGGAGAAGCCCCGTCATGCATCCGGCCAGGAAACCTATAATCAAAGCAGCGGCTGTTGCCGCCGCCGGATGATATCCGAAGAATATCATCGTGGCGGCAACAGCAGCGCCTGTCACAAAGCTTCCATCAACCGTCAAATCCGGAAAATCGAGCACCCGGAAGGAAAGATATACTCCAAGTGCCATGATGGCATAGATGATTCCCTGCTCAACAGATCCAAATACAGCTGAAAACATGCAGAATCATCTCCTAATCATTCGCTAAATTCAGCGTTCCACTCGTCTTTGATTTCCAGTTCAATTGCTTCTGCCGTTTTCTTATTCATGACAAGCTTCAGCTTTTGAGGAACCTGAACCGGAAGGTCTGAAGGTTTTGCTTCGCCCTTCAAGATTTTTACGGCCATCTGTCCAGCTTCATAGCCGATATCATAATACTCAAAACCGTAGGCAGCAAGCCCACCGCGTTTGACGGAATCAAATTCTCCCACCATCATCGGCATTTTGTTATCGTTTGCTACAGAAACTACAGACTCAAGTGCGGAAACGACCGTATTATCCGTAATGATGTATAAAGAATCCGCTTTCCCGACAAGGGACTCGGCCGCCTGCTTGACGTCCGCAGAAGTAGCAACAGAGGCTTCCACAACTTTCATGTCCATGCTTTCCAGCAATTTTTTAACAGAATCCACCTGTGCGCGGGAGTTTTGCTCTCCAGAGTTGAAGACCATCCCGACATTTTTCGCATTCAACTCTTCTTTTAAGAACTTCATTGTATTTGGAATCGCATCCGGATGGCTGTCTATGGTTCCCGTCACATTGCCGCCCGGTTTTTCCATGGATTCTACCAATTCCGCTCCTACTGCATCCGTAACGGATGTAAATACGATCGGAATATCTTTTGTGGCGCTGGCTGCAGCCTGGGCACTAGGTGTTGAGTTGGCAAAAATCAAGTCAACCCCTGCGCTCACCAGGTTGTTCGCAATCGTCGTGTTGGCGCTGTTGTCTCCCTGAGCAATCTGCGGATCATACTCCGCTTTGATGCCTGCATCTTCCAATGCCTTTTTGAACCCGTCAAACGCTGCATTCAACGATGGATGCTCTACAATCTGGGTGACACCGATTTTATACGTTTTATCAGCGTCTCCTCCGCCTTTGCTTGCATTACCGCCTTTGTCTGCCGGCTCGCTCGTTTTGCTTCCACATGCGGAGAGAATCAATGCTGCACTAAAAATGGCAATGGCACTCTTTTTTAAACCGATCTTCATTTTTTTTCCCCCTTAAAATTGTAATTCCTCTAATTCTCTATCATTAAAAAAGTCCTCCGCATGGTCACCCCCTTTATGATGCCATAGTACTATGTGGCCATAATTTATCGTAATGGTACAACGCAGAAGTTTGATAGTCAACAAGATTTAAAATGTTTAGACAAATTAAGCGTTTACATTTCCAAATGCCCTATTAACTTCAAACTGCGTTTGTCCCGGCCAGTTCTTATTCTGTTATAAAGGGGTGATGAAGAATATTGGTGTCTGTGCGTTCCAGCTCCCCAATCTCTTTGAGCGATACACTTTCATAAAAAGCAGCGGCATACGGCGCAAGCAGCTTATAATAGGAACTGAACAGCGCTGCAGCCTCCTGGCCAAGCCAAAGGTCCGGCAGCAGCCCTTCCGGCAGACCCGGGTCGATAAAGAGGAATTTACGGTATTCATGGACCAGCATCGTCTTCTCGACAAAGCAATTTGCATTGGCCATCGTGCCGTTTTCCAGCCGCCTTTTGGCCAACTTGAATTTCTCTTCATAGGCTGAAAGGAATTGAGCGTAACGCCCGTTGATTTCATCAAGATTCCAACACTGTTCCACAATCCTCTTGTTATCTCCCGGTCCGTTGTAGGCAGCCGTAAAATAATGCACGAAAGGCGCGATCTCGTATTTCTCGATCAAGTAATCGACTTGCTTGCCCAAATCATTCGGGGTGATCCAGCAGCTGGTGGACATCGGGGCAAAACCGCTCCAGCCCAATTCTGTTTTTACATCTTCACGTATGGATCTTTTGCCTTCCGGAATGGAGTAAAGAAACATTCTCCACTTTCCATCCCACTCTTCCGGCTTCAGCTTGAAAATCCTCTTACCCGCTTCCTCCATACGCTCCACGCCGCGTTCAGTCAAGCGATAAAAGCTTTTATTTCCCTTTTTCCTGGATTTCAGCCATCCCTGTTTGTACATGCGTGAAATCGCAGCACGGACGGATTGCTCGTTATGCCCAAATTCCCTCATGAGAGAAATCAGGCTTCCCATCCAAATCTCATTGCCGTAGTGCCGGATATAATCACCGAATATGGTGAATATCATAGACCTTGTATTCAGCGAGCCATGCAAGTTCCCACCGCCTTTCCGCTGGGGGGCCGGCTATTTCCCCGAAAACCGGGGAGGCCTCTTTTCCAAAAAGGCGGATACCCCTTCTTTGTGATCCTTGGACATTCCAGCAATACGCTGTGCAAGAGCTTCTTTTTCAAGCACTTCAGAAAGCGTTGCATCCCAGGATTGCTGCA